>DATFJG010000091.1:0-7903 GCA_035269305.1 Clostridia bacterium | reverse complement strand
CTTGAAGAAAAAGTAGATCCTTCAACTATTGGTGAAAAAGAATCAATTATATATGAAAGGGATTAATAATGATAGATTTTAAAACAATCGGTATTATCATGGGTATTATTGCTATTATATCCATTCAATACACATTAAATGTTATGATTCGATTATTACGTGAAATCATTGACTTACTCAATATGATTCAAATGAAAAAGTAAATATATAATATAAGAATTTAAGGGAGGAATTGTGGATTACAACAAAGAAGCATTAATAATGCATGAGGAAAACAAAGGGAAGATTAGTGTTGAAAGTAAAATTGATTTGAAGACGAAGGATGATATGTCTATTGCCTATACCCCAGGCGTAGCAGAACCTTGTCGAAAAATTTATGAGAACAAAGCTGATGTTTATAAATACACAGCTAAGGGTAATTTAGTAGCCGTTGTAAGTGATGGTTCAGCTGTATTAGGTCTTGGAAATATTGGCGCTGAAGCATCTATGCCTGTTATGGAGGGTAAATGTATTTTATTTAAAGCCTTTGGAGCAGTTGATGCTTTTCCTATTTGCTTGAATACACAATCTGTTGATGAAATTGTTGAAACCGTTGTAAGAATGGCACCTACATTTGGTGGTATTAACTTAGAAGATATTTCTTCGCCCCGATGTGTACAAATTGAAGAAGCTTTAAAAGAAAAATTAGATATACCAATTTTCCATGATGACCAGCATGGAACGGCTGTAGTTGTAACGGCAGCCTTAATTAATGCTCTTAAGCTAACTAAAAAGAAGATAAAAGATATTCGTATTGTTGTTAATGGTGCGGGTGCAGCTGGTTTTGCCATTACTAAAATGCTAATTGATTTAGGTGTTGAAGACATTGTTGTTTGTGATTCAAAGGGTATTATTAGTAGTGAAAGATCTCAACTAAATTTTGTTAAAGAAAAGCTATTGAAAATAACCAATGAAAAAGATGTACAGGGTGGTTTATCTGTAGCAATGAAAGATTCAGATGTTTTTATTGGTGTATCTGCTAAAGATTTAGTAACAAAAGAGATGGTAGAATCTATGAGAAAAGATCCAATAATTTTCGCTATGGCGAATCCAGATCCGGAAATTATTCCGTCTTTGGCTTTTGAAGCTGGTGCTAAAATTGTTGGTACAGGGAGAAGCGATTATGATAATCAAATCAATAATGTTTTAGCTTTTCCGGGTATTTTTAGAGGAGCACTTGATGCTAGGGCGAGTGATATCAATGAAGCAATGAAAATTGCTGCTGCTTATGCCATTGCAGAAGTCATTGATGAAGGTGATTTAAAAACAAACCATGTCATTCCATCTGCTTTAGACCAATCTGTTGTAAAAGTTGTTGCTAAAGCTGTATATGATGCGGCCGTAGAAAGCGGTGTGTCAAGAATTTAATAAAGTTACGAATTAAAGTGGTTTAACCACTTTTTTTCATTGTAAAAGAAAGTAAAGTATTATAAAATAGTTGTACGTAAAAAGTTTATGGAGGTAATATTATGAAAGTTGAAGCGATGAATCGTGAAGTAGTTTTATCAAAGGAAGAAATTGCTGAACGTTGTATACAATTAGGAAAAAAAATAACTGAAGATTATAAGAATAAAAATTTACTGGTTATTTCATTAATGAAAGGCAGTTTTATATTTGCTGCAGATTTGGTTAGAGAGATCGATATTCCTGTAAGGATAGAGTTTATTACTACATCAAGCTATGGCCATGGTAAAGAGAGCTCTGGTGATGTTGTATTTAAACAAGATTTAGAAATTGAGAACTTAGAAAGCTTTGATGTGTTAATAGTTGATGATATTACAGATTCTGCTGTAACCATGACGAGTGTTATTAAACATTTGAAAAAGAAGCAGCCAAACTCTATCAAGTCTTGTGTATTGTTAGATAAACCATCCAGAAGAAAAGTTGCCTATGAAGCAGATTATATAGGCTTCACCATAGAAGATAAGTTTATCGTTGGGTACGGATTAAATTATGGAGATTATTACCGTAACATTGATCATGTTTTTGCATTTGTAGATTAATACTAAGGTGGCTATTATGCTGTTAAAAAGAAAAATACTTGTACTAATAGTTGGAATTTTACTAATAAGCACTGGCTGTATGAACCAGTACGCTGATGAGACGGCAAGGGTTGAGGAGATGGCTAAAGAGATTAATGAGGATTTACTATTGATTGAAGAAGCGATTCTAAAAGGTGGCCTTTCTTTCGAACATTTAGATCAAATGACTTTAACCAATGAGCAAATTTATAAGATGAATCAGCAATATGAAAGGAATACTTATGGTCTCTTTCATAATGAAGATGCGATTCATTCAACTGGAGTTTTAACAGGGTATAAAATAGTAGATTTTCCCTTAAAAAAGCGATTATATAAAACTCAGATGTTAGAGAATGTTTTGATTCATGCTTATAATAATTTTCCATTAATTGATCAAGCGTATTATCTTGAAGGCAATGGTTTGTTAAGAGTCTTTCCTTCTGTGCGGGCAACGGATAATATTTCGCCAAAAACTAATTTTTTTGATATAAGAATATTTGAAGAAGTGAAGAGCAAAACAGAAGAAAAATTTAAATGGTTTTTAGTACCATATTTAAATCCCTCTGGACGTAACTGGGTCATTTCATTATTTAATCCAATTTATGCTGAAGATGAACTCCAAGGTGTTTTAGGCTATGATATCGTTGCATCAAACTTTGAAAATTTTTATATGGAGAAGGATATGTTGTTACTTAGCCATTCAGGGGATATTATTAGTGTCGATTCTTCCTTGAACCAGCTCTTAAATATTAGAGAAAGAGACCATGATATTTATTATGAAGAGTTAATGACAGGGAAATTAGCTGATAAGAGTTATAATCTAAAAAACAGTAAAATAAGAGCCTTAAGAGTCATGTTTTCTAAAGTTACTCAAGGAGAAACGAATTTTTCGATGGTCTTGAACGAAGAATATTTTGTTATATCAAAACCTGTAAAAACTATTAACAGTTATTTAGTAAAAATAACAGAGATTAAGTAAAGGAGAGTGGTTTAAATATTTAAACAATTAGATTTGCAAACAAATCACTTTTTTATTTATATTACAATTTTTCTAGTTATTTTAATATCATTTTTTATCTTAAATATACAATCTTATTTCACGGACATTACCTATGAATCAATGAATCGTCAAGTAAGCAATATTGGTATGACGATTGAAAAAGAAATTCAAAAAATAGAAGAAGACATAATTTTTGATATATCAACTGGAATTTTAAATATTAATGATAATGATAACCTTAATATCAAAAGATTTTTTGGCAAGTACAGTAATGTTGTGGAAAGTATAACAATTTATAATGATCAAACGATTATTAAATATAGTATTACTGAAAGTAATCATTTGAACCGAGTGCTCTTTACCAATGAAGAATATACTTTAACGAATGATATCGAATATAATTACTCTGATCATAAAAAAACAATAAAAGTGCCTTATACAAACCGATTCGGGATTTTAGAGTATAACTTTATTATTGAAGTAAATTATAATGAGGTTATAAAAGATGGTGTTGGTAACATTTATATTAATGGAGAATACTGGACCTGGTTTATTGATAATAAGGAAAACCTAGAACCCATCAGTTATTCTGAGACAAAAAATGTAAATGCAAGATTTCGTTTGACTTTCTTAGATGAAATCATCGAAGATTTAAATAAAGGTTATAAAGGGTTAATTCAAAACAATGTAGCTTATGGGAATATAGAAAATGTTTCCACATCATATTATCCAATACATGTTGGAGATGAGACTTATGGCATCGGTGTTTCTGTTTTTACCATGTCCTTAATAAAAGATATCACTTATAAAGTTTCATTATTATCATTTTTCTTTATTATACTCATAGCACAAGTGGTAATCTATTTTAATTATTTGATTGATAAAGAGAAAAAGATTTCTGCAGAATTAAATGAGTCAGAAGAAACCATACGAAGAATTATTGTTAATGTTCCCTTTGGTATTGTCTTATATGATGATGAAGAAGTTTTAGAAAAGAATACTTACGCAAGAGAAGAATTAAATATCCATAAAGGTAAGTTTAAAAACAAACCCTATGAAGATCTTTTTGTGCATGAAGATATTAACGAAGAGATTATTATTAAAATAAATGATAATGGTAAAGACCGTTGGATTCTTAAAAAATTAACTACTATTAAGTTCAATAAAGAACCTGTAAACTTCATTTCCTTTATTGATGTAACACTCATCAATAGAGCGAAAGAATTAGCAGAGGAATCCAGTCGAGCCAAAACTAGATTTTTAACCATGGTATCTCATGAGGTGCGAACACCTTTAAATGGTATTATTGCTGCGACTGATTTACTTGAAGATACAAGTCTTAACACTGCTGAAGCTGAAGAGTACATTGCTACAGTCAAGCAATCTTCTATTAGTCTTTTGTCTATGATCAATGATATTTTAGAGATGTCTAAAATAGAAAGTGGGCGAATAACTGTTAACAGTTCATGGATCCAGTTAGAAGAAATCGTTAATAGTGTTTATAACCAAATGAAACCTTTGGTGCGATCAAAACCAATTGATTATAGTCTTTCCTATGATGAAGAAATTCCTAAAAATATATGGACAGATGAAAATAAGATGAGACAAGTGTTAATCAATTTAATTGGCAATGCAATAAAATTTACGCACGAAGGTCACATTTTGGTTAAAATTGATTTAAAAGAGAAAAAAGAAACAACAGTACTGATTGGTTTTAGAGTGATCGATACAGGTATAGGTATTCCAGAAGACCAACTTGAAAGTGTATTTGATAAGTTTGTTCAAGTAGAGGATGATAATAACCGTAAGTACCAAGGCAGTGGTTTAGGGACAACAATTACGAGAGAGTTGTTGACTTTGCTTGGTAGCGAAATTAATGTGTTTAGCCCCAATATTACTTTTGATGAAAATCTGGGTAGTGAGTTTATATTTGATTTAGAAGTTAAGTATAAAAATAATTTAGTTGAAGAAAATCATGAGCAAATTGTAGATGGCACAGATTTAAAAGTATTACTAGCAGATGATAACCATGTAAATGCAAAAATTAGTAAAAGAATCCTTGAAAATTTTGGATTTGATGTGACTGTTGTAAATGATGGACAAGCAGCAGTAGATGCCTTTGACCATAGTTTTGATCTCATTTTAATGGATATTCAAATGCCAATTAAAGATGGCTTTGAGGCAACTTGTGAAATTAGACAGTTATCTAAAGAAGTTATTATTATTGCATTGACAGCTAATGATGTAGAAACGGTAAATAATGATGGGGCAGATTGCGGTATTAATGGTATTATTGAGAAGCCCTTTACAAAGGAAAAAGTTAAAAAAATAATTAAAAATTTAAATAATTAGTTATTTGCCACCTATTTAGGGTATAAACACTTTAAGGATAGGTGGTGTTTTTTATGGATAAACCAAATTATAGTAAAAAATCAATTATTTTTGTTGTAACAATTGTAGTTTTAGGGATGTTTTATAATCCCATTGTAAATTTTTTAGTGAATGTTTTATGGTTTAGGTCAGTTAATTACTTTTCAACTTTTTGGATTATAGTTTCCACAAAAGCAATATTATTTGTACCATTAACAATAGTTATTGGTCTTTTAATATATTTTTATATTGATGCTTTGAGTAAAAACTATGTTCAATATTTTGGTGATGAGTTTGGTGGAAAAATTAAGCACAAAAAGAAAAAAACAATAGCTGGCTCTTTACTGATTGGTTCGTTGTTTAGTTTTAGTATTTCCAATTATATTTGGAAAGATGTATTGATGTTTCTAAATGCTGAACAATTTGGAAAAGTTGACCCAATCTTTGGTAATGACATTGGGTTTTATGTTTTTAAATTACCATTGATAAGAAGTTTTCTATCTATGTTAATTTTCATATTATTTTGGATGATGCTGTTTACAGTTATATATTTTTCAATCATCTATAAGAAAAAGAAGATTCGAAAAGAAAAAGTTATTGATTTTAATGAATACAATAAACGTATGAGTATTAAGCAAATATTTTGTTCTCACTCATACAAGTCCCTTATTAGAGCGTTAACAATCTTCGCTGTTGCCATTATGGTACTCGTTGGTATTAACTATTATCTATTGTCTTATAATTTGCTCTATTCGTCATTAGGTGTAATCTATGGCGCAGGGTATGCTGATGTTAAAGTAACGCTTCTTGTTTACCGTGGTTTATCAGTGTTATCGTTAGTGGCAGCTGGGGCCATCATATACGGTTATAAAAAAGGGAACTTTAAAGTTGCCATCGGTGGTCCAATATCAGTAGTTGGGATTCATCTTATTGGTTTTATAGTTGCTTTAGTTGTACAACAATTAGTTGTTTTACCAGATGAAATTAGAAAAGAAGAACCTTATATTTCATCAAACATTGAAATGACCCAGGACGCCTTTGGAATCAATAATGTAGATTTTATTGACTTTGATCCCAATGAAACATTAGATTATGATGAATTAATGGCAGAACAGGACATCGTAAATAATATTATGATCAATGATGATCGGCCATTAAAACAAACTTTTAATGAGATTCAAGGAATCAGATCTTACTACGTTTTTAATGATATTGATGTGGATCGTTATACTATTAATGGGGAATATAGACAAATGTTTATTGCCCCACGTGAAATGGATTCTTCAAGATTAGGCGCTGATGCCAATACTTGGATTAATCAACACTTTAAATATACACATGGATTTGGCTTGGCTATGGCACCTGTTAGTACTGTGAATGATGATGGCCAACCCACACTAGTAATTAAAAATATCCCACCAGAAAATGATATTGGATTAGAGATTACTGAACCCCGTATTTATTTTGGTGAGTCTACAAATGATTATATAATTGTGAATGCAGCTGAACCAGAGTTTGATTATCCTTCTGGAAGCGATAATGTAGAAGTGATGTATAGTGGTGATGCAGGTGTCAGTATGAGAGGAATGAATCGACTGTTGTTTGCACTGGATAATAATAGTATCAAATTACTTTTTAGTAATAACGTTAAGTCTGATAGTAGAATCGTTTTTAATAGAAATATAATTAAACGATTAAATACAATTGCACCATTTTTAACATATGATGCGGATCCCTATTTAGTATTAAATCAAAAAGATGGTAAACTTTATTGGATTATTGATGCCTATACAACAACGATGAATTATCCTTATTCACAGCCATATACCTTTAATAATCGTAGTGTGAATTATATTAATAACTCGGTAAAAGTGATTGTAGATGCTTATAATGGTGACGTAACCTATTATAAATATGCAGATGAACCAATGATTAACACTTATGAAAAAATGTTCCCAGACTTATTAACTAGCAAAAATGATATACCGGAAGGCTTAAAAGCACATACAAGATATCCTCAAGATTTCTTTGATTTACAGGCAAATGTATATCAGCAGTATCATGTTGATAATCCATTAGTATTTTATAATGGTGAGGATATTTGGCAAATAGCCAATGAGAAATACATGAATGTTAGTGGTTCTTCACTAATGGGATCAAAATATGTGACCTTTAAGTTACCGGATAGCGATGAAGTGGAGTTTTTATTAAATATTCCATTTACGCCTAAGGATAAAGCAAATATGACATCTTTATTTATTGCGCGAAGTGATGCTGAAAAATATGGTGAACTATTTGTTTACAAGTTTCCTAAAAACGAGGTTGTTAAAGGCCCAATACAAGTTGAGAATCAAATTGACCAAGATTCTGTTATATCCCCACAGTTCAGTTTGTGGAGTCAACAAGGCTCAAGTGTCTTAAGGGGTAGTATTGTTATCGTACCGATTAATAACTCATTACTTTATGTGGAACC
>DATFJG010000090.1:0-16382 GCA_035269305.1 Clostridia bacterium | reverse complement strand
TTACTTCCAAGCAGAACATGGCTCGTTACCTTACCATGCATCAGATATACTAACCACCCGAACTGTCAAATTGGTGGTAGAGGACTTTCACCTCATCAGATTTGCAGCCTTGATGGCTGCTCCGGGCTCAATCCCTTCAGTAAATACTTACCGCCTGCATTCTTGCTGTTTACGCTTAACATTCATGGTTACCCAATAAATGTCCAAAACTCGCTATGAGTAATTTGCTAAACCTTCCTCAGTAAGTTTCACACCTACTATATGATATGATCTTTGCTTGGCGCACTGACATTGAACGTCTAAATGTAATTTGCTTAATAAATATTTGGAGTTCTTACTATGAGTCATGATATAAAAAATATTGAAGCTTCAGTAAAAGCTTGATTAAAAAACATTGCCAAAGATGAAAATATTAATTTTAATCAGATATTGTTACTATATTTTTAGAAAGAGTTTAATGAATATTACTGTGATTCTTATTTTAGTTAATAGCGTGGTAGTAATTATAATATAATTAAGTTTATTGGAAGATTTCTTTCTAAAAGTACAAGTTTTTAAGATTTATCAAAAAATATATTAAAATACATATATCAATTTATCAATACGTATCCCAAAAAGATATTTGATTAAAAACAACTCGAGAGTTATTACATATTTTTAAAGGGTTATCTGGTCTAAACCATTTCCTATACAAGATCAAAACCATAAAAATATGTGCATAAAACTTTGCAATCTAAAAATGATCTATTTTTAAAGGAATTATTTATAATTTCATGAATTAATAAAATACAGTGTAAAGGAGGATGAGTAATTTATGAAATATAGAATATTAGGAAGAACAAATTTAGAAGTATCAGTTATTGGTTTTGGCGGGATAATGCTCAATAATAAAAAACAGAATGAGGCTAATCAAATTGTCAAAGATGCAATTGAAAGTGGTATAAATATATTTGATGTTGGCCCTACTTATGGAGATGCCCAAAAAAAGATGGGTCCAGCTATAAAGAGTTTTCGAAACGATGTCGTTTTAACCTGTAAGACCGAACCTGATAACACAAAAGATGAAGTGAAAACAGACTTAGAAAATTCTTTGGAAGTTTTAGGTACCGATTATTTTGATGTTTATCAATTACATGAAGTAACAAATCAAAAAGATTTAAATCAAGCTTTGGGACATGGAGGTGCTCTGGAAGCAATTGTTGAAGCTAAAAAGAAAGGTTTAGTAAATTTCATTGGATTTTCAGCTCACAATGAATGGGCAGCAATAAAATTAATGAATTCTTTTGATTTTGATACTGTCATGTTTCCTATAAATTGGAATTACTGGTTTAATAAAAATCAGGGACCAAAGTTAATTGAAAAAGCTCAAGAAACCAATAAAGGTATATTAGCTATTAAATCTTTAGCTCAAAGAAGATGGCATCAAAATGAAGATAAGCAAAATTATAATACCTGGTATAAACCCATTTTTGACAATGATGAATTAGCCCAATTGGCATTAAGATTCACCCTATCACAAGATATTGATACTGCAATTAGCCCAGGAGACATAAGAATGCTTAATAAGGGGTTGAATATATTTGAACAGAACAAGGATAATCTAGAGTTGACAAAACGCGAATTGATTAAATTAAAGGGGTTTATAGATGAACATGGTGGGCAGTTATATCCTATTCCCTAAATATCTAATGCCAATCTAATACTTAACTACAATTATTGATTTTTACTTGATTACAGAAGTATGTAAATTATTATACAAAAGTTGATTATTGATAAAACATCAATATTATTATATTGGTTTGTTTATTAATTATTATGGAAATATTTTTATCAATGTACTTTATTTTTACCAGTTTTTAGATAAACAGTTTTTTAGAAAAGCCTATTTCCCTTCACTGTAATAATAGCAAAAATTATCTGGAATGGTTTGAGATTTTAATAAATATATTAAGAAGAGAAATGGTTTTATTATTATGGTGCTTGTTATAATTAGGGGAAAGGCAACAAAAAAACAAATAATTCTATCAAAATATTATTACCTAAAAATACAATTATTAATGAGATCAGCTGTATTTTTATAAAATACAATTAAGTATTTAAAAATACTCATTTTAGAATATTTATTTTTATAATTCTAATTGTAAATTTCATATGAATAGAAGAGTTATAAAAATAATTTGGTCATTTACTAAACTCAAAAATAGTAATTAAACATTAAACTTTAAAATCAATAAATCACCCTAACACTATCCATAATTTGAAAATATTTGACAAATTAAACGTAATTAATATATAATAAAATTAATAACATTCGAATGACTGTTGATAAGAGGAGTCAATAAAATGAGTACTGAAAAATTAAGATATCAACCATTATATAAACAAATATATGAAATTATTCATAATAGAATTACAAACAGTGTATATAAAATAGATGAGGAAATACCCTCGGAAAAAGCCCTGTCGGAAGAATTTGATGTATCAATTTCTACTATTCGCCAAGCAGTAGGTCTTCTTGTGAAAGAAGATCTTCTTATCCGCAAACAAGGAAAAGGTACTTTTGTTACCAGTAATCCCATAAAGCTTAAGTTTTTGGGCTGGGTCGGTGAAATGAAAGAAGGAAATAGGGTTATCCAGGAAATAATTAAAATATTTGAAGAAAAAAATGCTAACCTTGAAATAGAATATATAAATTCCAGTTATGAAAATATCAAAAATACTTATTTAAATATGGTACAACAAGGTAATTCTCCTGATATAGTCCAAATTGATAATTATTGGACTAGTACACTGGCAAGCATGGGTTTGCTTGAACCCCTTGATGACATTATACCAGCTGATAATTTAGCTGGTCGTTTTCCTGAGAAAGATTTGAAAGGGGGAATGTATAAAAATGAATTATACTCTGTTGCCTGGGGACTAGGACCTTCTGCGTTGATTTATAATAAAAAATTAGCCGAAAAATTTGATTTAAATCTCGATAAAAGATTAACTTTTGATAATTACAAACAGATTTGTAATAAGGTAACTAATCATCCAGCAAATGATGGTGTGTTTCCTTTTGGATTAGCAAGGAATATGGATATAATTTATAATATTTATACTTTTATGATAGGTTTTGGGGCTGACATTATTGGGGAGAAAAATAAAATAGTTATTAATAGTAAAAATGCAGTTAAAGCTTTTAATTGGCTAAAAGAATTAGTTGATGATAACAAAATTGTATGGGCGACAGATGTCCGTAATTTAAGGGAAATGCTGGTTATAGATAAACTCGTATTTTTAGAAGATGGTCCTTGGATTAGAGGTATTTTAAAAGAAAAAACAGGATATGAAAAAATTGATGATTATTTTGGGGTCATTGAAAACCCATCTCGTCCTTCAGCAAAATATTCTTCATTTACTCGTAATCATAGTCTGGCTATTTCCAGCATTTGTGAAAGAAAAGACCTTGCTGTGAAAATTATTAATTCTTTAACTAGTGATCCTGAAATTTGTAATATTTATTTCAAGGAGCTGGGACTTATACCATCTCAAAAAGAGTTTATAATTACTCATGATTATAAGGAACATGATTATTATAGTACTTTTATAAATCAGATGAAAAGAGCTCGTATTTTAAATGCAAGCAATCCTCTTTTTGGCAAGGCATTAAAATTTGTTGCTGATGCTGCCTATAATATATTAAACAACGGAGTTGATATTGAAGATGAGTTAGAAGAAAAGGCCTATTATTTGAAAATGTTATATGAATAAAAAATTTATATTTAAACATACGAATGTCTGATATATGTATGAAAAATTGGTAGTTTTTAAAATTTAACTGTATTGATTTTTAATTATGGGGGTGATAATAAATATAAGAAATATTTTAACTGTTTAAATAATAAAGAATACTAAAAGGAGGACAAAAAGTGAAAAAATTATTAGTTTTTACCTTAGTTAGTTTAATGATTTTAAGTGTGGTATCTATTGCAGGAGCTGAAGATAAAGTTAAAATTGGATTTTTAGTAAAAATGCCTGAAGAAGGTTGGTTTCAGGATGAATGGGAATATGCAGAACAAGCTGGTGAAGAATTTGGTTTTGAAGTAATAAAAATCGGAGCCACTGATGGAGGTAAAGTATTAACTGCTATAGATAATATTGCCGTACAAGGAGCTCAAGGATTTGTAATATGTACTCCAGATGTTAAATTGGGACCTGCAATAGTAGCTAAAGCTAAAGCAAATGATTTAAAGGTAATGAGTGTTGATGATCGTTTTGTTGATTCAGATGGAGAACCAATGGAAGAAGTTCCACATATGGGTATATCTGCATATGAGATTGGTAAATTAGTTGGCAAAACACTTGCAGAACAGTTAGAAAAAATGGATTGGGATATGGAAGAAGTTGGATGTTTACGTATGAGTTATGATCAATTACCAACTTTAAAAGATAGAACAGATGGAGCAACTGACGCTTTATTGGAGGCGGGTTTTCCTGAAGAAAATATTTATGATTGTCCTATGGAAAAAGATGATGCTGAAGGAGCTTTCAATGCTGCAAATATAACTATAAATAAGCATCCTGAAATTAATAAATGGATTTCTTTTGGACCATCAGATAGTACAACAATAGGTTCAGTAAGAGCTCTAGAAGGTCAAAATTTTGGTGCTGAAAGTGTTATTTCAGTTGGCATTAATGGTGATACATTTGCAGTAAATGAATTTGAAAAGGACGAACCAACAGGTTTTTATGGTTCTGTTAAACTAGATGCTAGAAAACACGGTTATGGAACTGCAAAACTAATGTATGAATGGATCACTGAAGGGAAAAAACCTCCCAAAGTAACGTGGACAGCTGGGACATTAATAACGAGAGAAAATTACAAAGAATTTGTTGAGTAGATAAAAAATAGTATTAATGAATGGGCACTTTAAAAGTGCCCATTCTATTCTCATTAATTTAAAGTGAGGAGTAATTTTTATGAGTAATTATTTACAATTCAAAAAAATAAGCAAAAATTTTCCAGGTGTAAAAGCCCTTGATTCTGTATCTTTTACTGTTGAAAAAAATAGTATCCATGGGTTGGTTGGTGAAAATGGTGCCGGCAAATCTACTTTATTACATATATTAAGTGGGGCTTATAAGTCAAGTGGTGGAGAAATAATTATTAATGATAATAAAAAAGATTTTATTAGCACAAGAGATTCTCTTGATTCTGGAATTGCAGTTATATATCAAGAATTAAACTTAGTACCCGAAATGACAGTTGCTGAGAATTTACTGATTGGACAATTTCCTCAAAAAAATGGTTTTATTAAACGAGATAAATTAATGGAAAAAGCAAGAGAACAGATTAATATACTTATGGAAGATTTTAACCCTGATACAAAAGTTAAAAATTTATCTATTGGTCAAAGACAGATGATAGAAATAGGGAAGGCATTATTACATAATGCTGATATTATCGCTTTTGATGAACCTACCAGTTCTCTGTCAGAAAAAGAAATTAAACATCTGTTTAAGATTATTAAAAATTTAAAAAAACAGGGAAAAGCAATTATTTATGTATCTCATAGATTAGAAGAAATATTTAAATTATGTGATAGTTGTACAGTTTTTCGTGATGGGAAACATATTGAAACCTTTAAAAACATGAATAAAGTGACTGATGATATCCTTGTAAAAAAGATGGTTGGACGTGAAATAAAGGATATTTATGGATATGAGCCACGGCCAAAAGGGAAAACATTTTTTCAAGTAAAAGATATTTATGGTTCTGGCCTTTCTAAAAAAGTATCCTTCGAGATAAAAAAAGGTGAAGTAGTGGGTTTTTTTGGCTTAGTTGGTGCTGGCAGAAGTGAGTTATTTAAACTCATATATGGTGATGTTGAAGCACAAGCAGGAGAGTTAAAAGTAAATGATGAGGTAATTCATAATAGTAGTCCTCAGGAAGCTATTAAAAATGGTATCTGCCTATTACCAGAGGAAAGAAAAGATGAAGGAATTATCGGTGTGCGCTCTGTAAGTGAAAATATAAATATAAGCAGTAGGAGACATATGCTTAAAGCTAATTTTTTTCTCAATAAGAATAAAGAAAGAAAAACAGCCCTTAAATTTATTGATGATCTAGATATAAAAACTCCTTCCACTACACAGTTAATTAAATATTTATCTGGAGGTAATCAACAAAAGGTTATACTTTCCCGCTGGTTAAGTGAAAATATTGAGGTTTTTTTAATGGATGAACCAACTAAAGGTATAGATGTAGGTGCTAAGTATGAAATTTATAAAATAATTTATCAACTGGCGGAAAAAGGCAAAGCTATTGCTTTTGTATCCAGTGAATTACCAGAAGTTATGGGAGTAGCAGATAGAATAATTGTTATGAGGAATGGTGGTATTGTAGGTTCCCTTAATAGAGAAGAAGCCACTGAAGAAAAACTACTTTCGATGGCATTACCTACTTCCTGAAAAAAAATTAGTTAGGGGATTGATATTATGGATAATAAAAAAAATGCGAAAATGACATTTAAATATTTATATGATAATTATAGTATGATTATGATATTTGCTGTCATGTTTATAGTACTATCAATATTTGTACCATATTTTTTAACAATGCGTAACATGATTGGTCTTGTTCTTTCGGTAGTAACTATAGGTTTAATAGCAAATACGATGATGTTTGCTCTTGGTAGTGGAGATTTTGATTTATCGGTTGGCTCAACTGTTGCATTTTCAGGAGTTATGGTAGCAGTTATAGTTAATAGTACAGGGAATGTATGGTTAGGTATTATAGCCGGCATACTGGCAGGTGGTCTGGTTGGTCTCATAAATGGGTTTTCAGTAGCCGTATTGGGTTTAAATGCATTAATTACAACTTTAGCTACACAAATGATATTCCGTGGTATGACTTTTATTTTATCTGGTGGAAGGGCAGTAGGAATAAGAGAAGCAGCATTTTTTAAATTAGGAAATAGTAGATTTCTTGATATTCCGGCTCCTGTCTGGATTTTAATAATATCATTTATTATCTTTGGTGTTTTATTAAATAATACTGTATTTGGTAAAAATGCACTTGCAATTGGCGGTAATACAAGTGCGGCTAGATTAGCAGGAATAAACGTCAATTTTAATAAAATAACAATATTTACTTTGCAGGGCTTTATGGCCGGTTTTGCTGGTGTGATTCTTGCTTCCCGAATGACCAGTGGTCAACCTAATGCTGCCCAAGGTTTAGAACTAGATGTAATAGCAGCATGTGTACTTGGGGGAGTATCTCTAGCAGGTGGTATTGCAACAATAAGTGGTGTGATAGTTGGTGTACTTATTATGGGTATGATTTCAAATGTTTTAAATCTATTGAATGTAGCTACATTTTATCAGTATGTTGTCAGGGGTTTAGTCTTGTTGATTGCTATATATCTTGATAAATTAAAGCAACACAGTAGTTAAGAAGAGGTGTTAAAATGAAGATTTGCGATTTAAAATTATTTAAAGTTCCTCCACGCTGGCTTTTTTTGAAAATAATAACTGATGAAGGTATATCTGGTTGGGGTGAACCAATTGTTGAGGGTAGAGCTGATACAGTCCGAGCTGCTGTAGAAGAACTTAGTGAATATATAGTTGGTGAAAATCCTCTACAAATAGAAGATCTCTGGCAAAAAATGTACAGGGGAGGTTTTTACAGGGGTGGTCCGATTCTAATGAGTGCAATTTCGGGAATAGATCAGGCTCTTTGGGATATAAAAGGAAAATTTTATCAAACACCTGTATATGAATTACTTGGTGGAAAAACCCGCAATAAAATAGAGGTTTATTCCTGGATAGGAGGAGACCGTCCAAATGATGTAGCAAACTATGCTAAAAATAGGAAGAATCTTGGTTTTAAAGCTGTAAAAATGAATGCTACTGATGAAATACGCTATATAGATAATTTTTCAAAACTTGATTCAGTAATTAAAAGAGTTGCAGCAGTTAGAAGTGAAGTAGGAAATGATTTTAAAATTGCTATTGATTTTCATGGTCGATTACATAAAGCGATGGCCCGTGTGTTGGCAAAAAAACTGGAACCATATGATTTAATGTTTATTGAGGAACCAGTTTTATCCGAGAACTATGAAGCTATCAAAGACTTACGCAACTGTGCTATACCCATAGCACTGGGAGAAAGATTGTTTTCTCGCTGGGATTATAAACATATTATGTGTGAAGGGCTTGTTGACATAATACAACCCGACTTATCACATGCCGGCGGTATTTCTGAGACAAAAAAAATTGCAACAATGGCTGAATCTTTCGATATTGCAGTAGCTCCACACGCTCCCCTGGGTCCAATCAATTTAGCTGCTGCTCTCCAGCTTGATGCCTGTACTCCTAATGCATTTATCCAGGAACAGAGCCTTAATATGCATTATAATGAAACAAATGATTTACTTGATTATATTAAAAATAAAGAGGTATTCAATTATAAAGATGGTTTTGTAGATATACCGGAGGGTCCAGGTTTGGGTATAGAAATAGATGAAGAAAAGGTCACAGCAATGAGTGATGAAAATATAAACTGGAAAAATCCAATTTGGCGAAATGAAGATGGTACAATTACTGAATGGTAATTTCAAAAAAATGATAATGTAGACAAATATTTATTAAAGTGGAAAAGGTGATGAGAATAATGGGAAATAATAAGGTTGCTCTTGTAACTGGTGCAGGTAGGGGTATCGGGAAAAGTATAGCTCTTTTACTTGCGGAAAATGGATATGATGTAGGAGTTAATTATAATAATAGTGAAGAAGGTGCCCGAAAAGTCTGTAAAAATATTGATGAGATGGGTGCTAAAAGTTTGTGTTTACAGGCTGATATTGGGAAAGTAAATGAAATCAATACAATGTTCGAAAAGTTTTTTACTGAGTTTGGTCATATTGATCTTATGGTAAATAATGCAGGTATAAGTAAATTTGCTCCTTTATTAGAAGTTGAAGAAGATTTCTGGGACAGAATTACATCTGTGAACTGGAAAGGAGCATATTTTTGTACTCAAAGAGCTGCTCAAAATATGGTAAAAAATAATATAAAAGGTTTGATAATCAATATTTCTTCTAATCATAAAGGGGGCTGTTGGCCAAATGCTAGTGTATATGCTTCAAATAAGGCAGCTCTTACCAAATTCACTAAAAATGCTGCAATGGAACTAGCCAAATATAATATCAGAGTAAATGCTATAGCACCTGGTTATACTGATGTAGGCTGGGACAAAAATGATGAGGTGTTTAAAGCTGAATCTAAAATCCCTTTAAAAAGATTTGCTTCACCAGTAGAAATTGCTCATGCGATAATATACTTGGCTTCTAAAGAGGCAGGTTATATAACAGGTGAATGTTTAAATATTGATGGAGGCGCTCTTCTTCCTGTAGTACCGGAAAATAATTTAAATTAATGATAGCTATGTTTTAATATGAGGTGATTAAAATTAAAAAGAATATATTAAAAGAAAAATTGTATAATAATAAATTAGTTATAGGCCCTTTTCTTAAAATTAGTGATCCTGCGGTAGTAGAGATCTCTGCTTTAGCAGGCTTTGATTTTGTAATTATCGACAGAGAACATGGACCAATATCCATAGAAAATACTCAAGATATGATAAGAGCAGCAGAAGTAAGAGGTATAAATGCCATTGTTCGGGTACCAAGAAATGAAAAAACAGAAATATTAAAAACTTTAGATATTGGAGCACATGGCATAGAAGTACCACAGATAAATAACGCTAAACAAGCAAGAAAACTATGTTCATCAGCAAAATATGGAGATCTGGGTGACAGAGGAGTTTGCTGTTATGTACGTTCTGCTGATTATTCCGAAATTAAGCAAGATAAACAAAAGAAAAAACAGTATTTTACACAAGCAAATGAACAGACATTAGTTATTGCTCACCTGGAGGGAATAGAAGGAATTGAAAACCTTGATGATATTATTAAGGAAGAAACGATAGATATTATATTTATTGGTCCTTATGATTTATCCCAGTCATTGGGTATTCCCGGTCAAGTTCATAATCAAGAAGTAATAACAAAAATGGAAGAAATAGTAGAAAAAATAAGAGATAATAATAAAATTGCAGGGACTTTTGTTGAAAGTAAAGATGATATAAGTCGTTGGGGGAAAATAGGAGTACAGTATTTTGCTTATTCAGTTGATGTCGGTATTTTTTATAATAAATGCAAAGAGATAACATCTGATTTCCGGAGTGTATTAGATATGTTAAATCGGAATAAAACATAAAAAGGGTGATAATTATGTTTATGCATGAAGAAGAAAGTCATATCGAAAATATTGAAGATTATGAAGTTGGACAAAATGAGTTTATTTTAAACTGGATTGGACAGACTGGCTATGTAATTAAAACTCCCGAGGGCACTATTGTCTGTATTGATCCCTATTATTCTAATTCTATAGAACGCTATGATGGTCGCCCTTCCCGACGTATGTGGTATAACAAATTTATAATAGAAAATTTTCATCCAGACCTTGTTTTGTGCAGTCATGACCATCTTGACCATACTGATCCGGAGACTTTACCGTTAATTTATGCATTTTCTGATGCTAAATTTTATGGACCTAATTCCAGCTATCAACATATGAAAAATATGAAAATATCTGATGACCGAGTAAAAAAATTAAACTTAAATAATTCATATAATTACAAAGATGTTGAATTTAAAACAGTTTTTGCCAATCATACTGAAGATAGTATGGGATTTATCTTTGAAATTAATGATATCACATTGTATTTTACCGGTGATACAAGTTTAGATAGTAAATTATATGAATATAAAAATTACAATATAGATATTATGATTTCCTGTATTAATGGTAAATATAATAATCTGAATGTGAGTGAAGCTGCTGAATTAGCTGAAAGGTTAGAAGTAAAATTAGTCATTCCAATGCATTATGGTCTGGTAACAGATAATACTGTAAATGTGAATACTTTTATAAATTTATTTAAAAAAGAGAATATTAATCATCTTGTAATGGATGTTGAAAAAAATTATTATATAAGTAAAAACGAGAACAAGATTCTTGTAGATAGGAAAGATGATAAATAATTTTAAATTAAGGGGATTATATTGAATTCAAGAGAGAGATTTAAAAAAGTAATAAAAGGTGAATTACCGGATAGAGTGCCTGTTACATTATTTATTCAGGACCAGGGGCATTTTATAAATCAGGTTTATCCTGATATAGATCCGTGGGACTATTTGACGATTCAAAAAAAAGTAATTGAAATTCAAAAACAACTGGGTATAGATGTATTTGTCCGTATGCTTTTTTATGAAAATATACCATTAACCTATTATTTTGGTGGTTTAGATGTAAGTCAACAAACAGAAAACTGGCAAGTGGAAACCAAAGAAATAGAAAAAGGGAAGACATTAATAAAAAGATCAACTATTAAAACTCCCGGGGGAGAATTGACACAAGATTTTTCCATTAATCAATCCAGAAAAGGTACATATATGTATTCTTGTACCAAAAAACCTATTCAAAATCAAAGAGATCTTGAAATTGCTATAAAGTATGAACCAAAATTTCCATTAGAAAAGAAAGATATTATGATTAATAGTATTCAAGAAATCAAGAAAACTCTTGGCAAGGATGGCATACTTGGTATATGGGTACCTGGGGGACCCTTTAATTATATATCTACTTTAGTTCCTTTGGTTGATATATATTCTGTTTTTCTATATGACAATGATTTTTATAAAAAATTGATGAATTATGCCACTAGAAAAATCACACCTTATACAGAGGCTGTAAAAGAAGCATGTCCAGATGTAATATGTTTAGGTGGCAATGTAGCAGGTGGTTTTGTCGGGCAAAAAATATATGAAGAACACATATTAGATTATGAAAAAAGATATATAGATATCTGTCAAAGTACCAAAATTCCAGCAATGTATCATAATTGTGGCGAAATAATGAATCTTGTTGCTTCCTATAAAAAACTTGGCTGTAAACTAGTAGAACCTTTTTCACCACCTCCAACACTGGGTGATGCAGACCTAGCGAAGGCAATTAAAATTATTGATGGGGATTATGCAATTATAGGTGGAGTAGATCAGATTAATGTACTAAAAGAAGGCACTATCACTCAGATTAAAGAAACAACTGAAAAAACAATAAAAACTGGTAAATCAGGTGGTAAGTTTATTTTGCAATCTGCTGATTTTCTGGAATATGGCACTCCATTGAAAAATCTGGAGGCTTATGTTCAAACAGGAATTGAAAATGCATGGTATTAATTCGTATATTTAAAAATACTAAATGTAATTTATATAAAGGAGATAATAACATTGAGTGTGAAAATATATAAGGGGAAATATAAAGATATATCATGTGTAACTTTAGAAAGTCAAAAACTTAAGATAAAACTATTACCACAATCCGGGGGAAAAATACAATCAATATTTAACAAAGTAAAACAAAAAGAGTATCTGTATCAAACGGAAAAGAACAAATTTAAAAGACCAGAATATGCTATGCTTTTTGATAATGGTGATTGTAGTGGATTTGATGATATGTTTCCCACTATTGATGAATGTTATTATCCTCGGAAACCATGGAAAGGTATAAAAGTACCTGATCACGGTGAAGTATGGTCAATACCTTGGAATTATGAATTAAAAGACGATTCAATATTTTTATCTGTACATGGTATAAGATTTCCCTATAAATTAGAAAAAAACATAAAAATCAAAAATGAAAATTGTTTACATATAGATTATAATGTAAAAAATTACTCTGCTTATAATTTTGATTTTATTTGGGCTGCACACCCTTTATTTAATTTTGGTGAAACTACAGAAATCATACTTCCTAAAACGGTTAATAAAATTATTAATGTTTATAATGATAGTAAACAGCTGGGTAAATATGGAGAAATCCATTCCTGGCCAGTAGCTAATATTAATTCAGAAGATGAATATGATATGTCAAAAATATATTCTAAATCAGTTAAATTTTGTGAAAAATATTATGTGCAGGATGAGCTTAAAGAGGGTTGGGCCTCATTATATGATAATAAATATGGTGATATAATAACTTTATTATACCCAATTAAAAAAGTCCCATATCTCGGAATATGGGTTAATAAAGGAGGTTTTATGGATCAATATAATGTTGCTTTAGAACCATGTACAGGTGCATTTGACGGAGTGAATATTGCCAATAAATGGGATAAAGTATCTACTGTTAAAGCAAATGAAAACTATGATTGGTTTTTGGATATAGAAATTGATAATTAGCTAAAATTATTATATAGATATTATTAATACTAATAATAACTTCAAAACTTCTAAAATGTTATTAGTGATGCAATTATCTAGCTGACTATACTGTTTCGCAACACATCAAAGACAACTAAAAAAATAAGAGATTGTCATTGCATATATATTTAATATAATTAAAGACAACATATGATAAATACTTCATAAGATATGTTTGGATAATTAACATTTGATGGAAATATGTATCAAAAAATTGAAATGGGGGAATAAGAATGAATAAATTTGAAAATTTAAAAAGAATTGAAGAAACTGGAATAGTTGCTGTAATACGAGCAGATAATCCTGAAAAAGCTTTAAAAATTGCTGAAGCTGTTAAGACGGGAGGATTAACAGCTATAGAAATTACAATGACAGTACCAGGTGCTATAGATGTCATCAAAGAATTAGCAGATAATTATAATAAAGATGAGATTTTAATTGGAGCCGGATCAGTTTTAGATGCAGAAACATCTAGAGCCTGCATTTTAGCAGGTGCTGAATACATAGTCGGTCCAACTCTTAATGAAAATACAATAAAGATGGCAAATAGATATCAAAAACCTGTAATTCCTGGTGCAATGAGTGTAACAGAAGTACAAAAAGCAATGGAATCAGGAGCTGATGTAGTTAAAATATTTCCGGCAACACTATTTGGCCCTAAAATCATAAAAGCAATAAAGGGTCCTTTACCACAAGCTCCTTTATTACCTACAGGAGGAGTAAATTTAGATAATATTGCTGAATGGATAAAAGCAGGAAGTTTCGCTGTTGGAGTCGGAAGTGCTTTATTAGCAGGAGCTAAGGAAGGAAATTATGACAGAATAACTAATACTGCTAAAGAATTTATAAAAAAGATTAAACAAGCAAGAAAAGAAATATAATCATTTATAATTAATTTAATGAAAGGAGCGAAAATTAATGGATAAAAAGGTTATAACCTTTGGAGAAATTATGATGAGATTAACACCACCATCTAATCGGAGAATAATTCAAACAGATAAGTTTAATATAATATATGGTGGAGGAGAAGCTAATGTAGCAGTATCTTTAGCTAATTATGGAGTTGATGTTAATTTTGTAACTAAATTACCTGATAACCCCATGGGGCAAGCAGCCTATAATGAGCTAAGAAGATATGGAGTGAATACAGCTTATATTGCAAGAGGAGGAAATCGACTAGGAATATATTTTTGTGAAAGTGGAGCTAGTCAACGGCCTTCAAATGTAATTTATGACAGAGCTCACTCTGCAATAGCTGAAGCAGAAAAAAATGATTTCAATTGGAATGAAATATTTTCAGGAGCAGATTGGTTCCATTTTACTGGTATTACTCCAGCACTCAGTGAAAATATGTCTTCTATAACCAAACAAGCTGTAAAAGCAGCTAAAGAAAATGGTTTAAAAGTAAGTTGTGATCTTAATTATAGAGCAAAATTATGGAGTAGAGATAGAGCAAAAAAAATAATGACTGATCTGATGAAATATGTTGATGTGGTAATTGCAAATGAAGAAGATGCAGAGATGGTGTTTGATATTAAAAGTGGTTCAGATATAACTAGTGGTCAATTAAATATAGAAGGATATAAAGAAGTTGCTCAGAAATTAATTGATAAATTTAATCTGGAATTAGTGGGCAGCCATTTAAGGGAAAGCCATAGTGCTTCTTATAATGGTTGGTTAATAGTTTTATATAATGGAGTAAACTTTGTTAAATCGTCAAAATATAATATTCATATAGTAGATAGAGTTGGCGGTGGAGATTCTTTTGCAGGAGGCTTAATTTATTCGAGGCTTAAAAATAAATCACTACAAGAAAGCGCAGAATTTGGTGCAGCAGCTTCTTGTTTAAAACAATCAATACCAGGCGATTTTAATCATGTAAGTATAAAAGAAGTGAAGACCTTGGCGGAAGGTAATGCTTCTGGTAGAGTAAAAAGATAAGTTAATAAAAATATAATATTCATAGTGAACTATTTCCCCTCAAATTTTTGTTAAGAACAAGAGGTTTGTTTTTATATTTACATTTAATATATTTTCAGCTTAAATTTACTCATTTACTGCATATATGTATATTATAAATAACTCTATAAATAATATTAGAAAATATTTTTGAATATCTTTTCTTTTATATTATTTTGCATTCACAGTAATAATGGTTCTTTTAAAATCATTATTAAAAATTAGTTTTTTTAAATTGGAATAAAGTTTTTTATTTGTGCTTTTTTATTCATAATTCTATGAAAAATATAACTTACTAAGTAATTTTATACTATTTTACATATTTAATAATTATATGTTTAATAACTACTCAAATTAATAAAATATGAGTAGTTATTTTATTATATTACTCATTGATTATTTGCAAATATTAATTAGCTATAGAATAAACTTTTTTGCTTGATAAAAAATATACAAAACTGATAATTTAAGTTAGTAATGTAAATATTATAAAAATATATAATTTAATAAATTAGACAACACATAATGTAATTATAGAAACTTGTATATTTCTTTGTTATAATATAAAGTAATAAGAAAGAAGACTATGTCAACTTCTCCCACCTAATCAGAAACAAGTTTAAAAAAAGCTTGTTAAATTAAAAACTGAACTCAGTACAGTCGCGAATAATTTACACCGGCTCTATCTCACAAGTGGGTGATTCAAGAATAGAGCTAGAGTTGAAGGGGGGTTAAAAAACCCCATCCCCCTACTGTAAAGGGGCTACAGGTTACCCTGTATGCTATCATTAGATAGCTCTCTTGGCAATATTGAGACTGGCATTATAATCAGCATTTTTATCACAGACAAATTTATTTTGACTAAATCTATATTCTTTTTTACTACAAACAGCCCAAATTTGTGAGGTGTCTTTAGGATTAATTTTTTGATAGAAAATACCTTTTAAATCAGCTTTATGTTTAATAAACTGTTTTAATTGATAGAAAGCTCAGGCCTATTTTTCATAATTATTAAGTGTATAATCATTTGTTATATTCTTTCTGATATTTTTTAGATTTTCTAACATAATTATGACATTATACTCGTCAGCTATTATAAAGTTGTTCCTTGCG
>DATFJG010000089.1:0-4688 GCA_035269305.1 Clostridia bacterium | reverse complement strand
AAATGCTAACATTCGATGAAACTTAAACCAAAATCCTTTTCTTATCTTCTTCCGATAAATGTATCCACCTAGAAAAACCTGTAAAATCAAAGTAGCACCTGCCATAGCACCTGTCGTACTTAACCCAAATAATGAGTACTGAACAGTGAAATGTGCAATGAGTGCAACGGCTGTTAAGAGTCCAAAAAGTTTATGATTTTTAACAATAAATTTCATAAAAGGATTAAACACGGATTTTAATTTTGGATTTGAATTGATTATACTTCTATACCTCTTATTAATATACTTCACAATAAAATTCAATACAGATAAACTATAAAATACTACGATACTAACACCTAGAAAAAAACCTAACTGATATGTCATAAAAAACCTCCTAAATTTTAATTATTCTACGCCATTAATTACATTATATAAACGCTTTGTTATTGCATCATAGCCCATGGCACTGGGATGGAATTCATCGATGCTTAAATAGGCTTGTAAATTATATTTAAACAGATCGTAAGTTGGAATATAAACTGTTTCATTATATGATTCAATTTGTCTTTGTGTTTCATAATTCCAATCCATTAACAAATCTAATTTTTCCTGACTTAATTTTTCTCCATAGGGATTATACAAACCAACATAAACTATTTGAGAATCATTATTTTTTTCCCTCAAAGCACCAATAATTGATTCTAGATTATTTAAAAACTTTAGAAGAATATTATCATAATCAACAAACAAGTCCAATGTCCTTGAATCTAATATCTCTTTTAAATCATTTCCTCCAATAGATATGATAACTAAATCAGAATTCTCTATGATTTCATCATAACCCTCTTCATTAACCCTTTCTAGCAGCTCTTTACTTTTAGAACCACTTATAGATAAGTTAATTGTATTTACTTCATTTTTTTCATCCACGAGTTCTCCATAGCGACGGCCGATGTCTTTTCCCGCTTCATCCCCAGCGCCTGATCCAATTGAATCACCTAGAATCAATAGATTTAACACATTCTCATCATTAGAAAGAAATGTTTCCTTATTTCCATTGACATCTTCTTTTGCAATTAAATCATTATTAGTATTACTCGTTGTAATACTGATTGAATCAATGAACCCACTGGTAAAAACAACCATACTAATGATTGAAAGAATTAATACTATGGGAAACACTATTTTTCTATACATTATGATCCCCTTTCACAGATTATCAAACCAAAACAT
The DNA here is from genome assembly GCA_035269305.1 of Clostridia bacterium. Classification (GTDB taxonomy): domain Bacteria; phylum Bacillota; class Clostridia; order Peptostreptococcales; family Acidaminobacteraceae; genus DATFJG01. The sequence goes on along the minus strand of DATFJG010000089.1, from coordinate 3,473 downwards.
CTTTTTTTGAAAAAACTAAAAAACTTATAAGAATGGATATTATTGCCCATGTCATTAAGACAAGAACAGAAAAAACAAGATTCATACCTTCAACTTGTTGATATGACCCCGTTAAGTATTTTGTTAAATCTAAGTTAGTAACATAAAAATATTTAACCAACCCCCAATCTGATAGGAAGAATTGTAAAAACTGTCCACCAATTAATGAAGCCATGATTATACCAATAGCTGAACCCATACTTTTTACTAAGACTGAAATCATAAAAGTAATAGCTGACATGACTAAGGCAACATACCAAGCCAAAGAATAGTTCAGAAGCATATATCTAAGACTGGTGATTTGAATAACCGTGGCAGTACTGAGTTCACCGTTTACTAATTTAAAACCAGTGATCACTGGTTCATCAAATCCTAGACGATTAATAAATACTCTTGAAATGCTTGTTGAAATAATAGCCATTAATAAAACAATTAATGTTGTCATAATTAATAAAGCTATTAACTTACTCATAAGAATTTTCCATCTAGGTACAGCTCTTGTTAATAAAATTTTAATTGTTTTTTCTGAAAATTCACCTGATATTAAATCAGCGCCTATTATTATAATCAACAACGGTAAAAAAAAGGTTATGGATTGCTTAACAAATTCAACATTAAACCTAGCAACACTTGGTGTTATAGGATTTATATTATTATCAATGAAGTATTCCAGTTGTTCAATTTGTATTTCTATGGATTTTATACCACGTTCTGGAATATAAGCACTTTCTAAATTTTCTTTTAAACGCTCTAACCTTTGGTTAGCAATGTTTTCCCAGCTATAGTTACTTTGATTAGATTCTTGTAAAAAAGCATTGATTCTTTGGTTATAAATATAGTTTTCTCCATAAGAAAATAATCCAACAAATAAAATCAGTAGAATTATTATAAGTATTACTTTTTTTCTAAGAATCATTTTGTAGATTTCATTTCTAACAAGAGTAATCATCTAATACCACCTTTATTCAATTGCTTTATATGCAGTTAGCTCTAAAAATAAATCTTCTAAGGTTTTCTTTTTTATTGAAACATATTTTATTTTGATACCTTTATTAATAAAAAATGTATTAACAGTTTCAATTAAATGTTCTGGTAATTTTGCAACTAACTGATTGTCAATAATATTGGCTTCAATATCAAATTTGCTTTCAAGTATTCTTTTTCCTTTTTTAGGATAGTCAATTGTCCAATATATTTGGTTAGAAAACAATAAATCTTCTACCTTTGCCGTTTTAATGATTTGGCCATTATTGATAATTGCTACTTTGTCGCACATTAATTGTATTTCAGAAATAAGATGAGAAGACAACAAAACAGAAATACCTTTTTCTTTTACAAGGGTTTTAATTATTTGTCTAAACTTGTATATGCCTTGTGGGTCTAACCCATTGGTTGGCTCATCTAAAATTAATAACTTGGGATGATGAATCAAAGCTTGAGCCAAACCAATTCTTTGTTTCATTCCCATAGAATATGTCTTTACCAAATCATTTATCCTATGAGACATGCCAACAAGTTCAACGGCTTCTCTTATATCTTTTTCTGAAACATTTTTTGACATGGCTCCAAGGATTTTCAAATTTTTTAACCCAGTCATGTACTCATAAAGGGCAGGTTCTTCGATAATACATCCAACATTAGCCATGGCTTTTACATAATTATTAGTAATTGAATAACCAGATATTGTTATATCTCCTGTTGTTGGTTTAGATAATCCTACAACCATGCGTAATGTCGTTGACTTACCAGCGCCATTTGGTCCTAGAAATCCATAAATCTCTCCTTTAGAAATTTCTAAGTTGATGTTTTTTATTATTTCTCTTTTATTAATAATTTTTGTTAAATCCTTTACCTGCAATATTCTTTGTGTCATGATAATCCTCTTTCATTTAATGCTATAAATCCTTGATTAATATAATACCCTATTATTTCAGAAAAAAACATAATATTGAAAGTGATAAGCATTATCACTTCTTAAAAATAAAAAAAGCGCCTAGACGATTGTTTAATAATAATCTAAGCACTTATTTATTAAGTTAATCCTTATTTAATAATTTCTTTAACTCTCCCGACAATATTACTCTCTAGTTTTACTTTAATACCATGGGGATGTGTCGCAGAATTGGTAAGAATTCTTTTCACTCTTCCTTCAGTTAAATTACCAGAACGTTGGTCCTTCTTTTGAACAACTTTAACTGTCATACCAACTTCGATAGCTTTACGTTTTTCTCCACTCATTTTTATTCCTCTTTCTCTATTCAATATTCTATATAAGGCTTTCATTAATAATAGCATCAGTGTATCATACTTTAAAAGAATTTAAAGTGTTTCTTCTTTTTATTTTTGAGCAATTCAGTGTTCACTCTATCAAAAGATTAAAGAAAAGATTTCCTTTAATATTGACAAATGTCTCTTCAGCATTTACAATATATCTACACCCCCTATGCATGGGGGCTATAGCATAAGATTTAAGTAAACAAATAGAATATATTACGTGAGGAGAGTTATTATGGAAAAAGTAGTTATAATTGGTGGAGTAGCAGCTGGTGCTACTGCAGCAGCAAAAGTAAGAAGGCTTTCATCAAAAGCTGAGATTACGATTTTAGAAGCCGGAGCAGATATATCATTTGCTAATTGTGGTTTACCATACTACATTGGCGGAGATATTAAAAGTCGTTCTAAGTTAATCCTACAAAGCCCAGAAAGTTTCAACGAACAATATAGTACTAATGTTCATATTCATACAACTGCTACAAAAATTGATAGAGAAAATAAAGTGGTTCACACAGTAAACTCAAATACTGGTGAAAAGCGTGCTTATGATTATACAAAATTAATTTTAGCTCAAGGGGGTAGACCAATTGCACCACCACTACCAGGAGCAGATCAAGAGAATGTTTTTAAGTTATGGACTCTAGATGATATGGATAAAATTGATTCCTTCATTAAAGAAGAAAAACCGAAAACTGCAGTTGTTGTTGGTGGCGGTTTTATTGGTTTAGAAATGACAGAAGCTTTAGCTAAAAGAGGTATGAAGGTTTCAGTTGTTGAAATGATGCCCCATGTTATGGGTATTATGGAAGAGGAAATTGCAGGTTATATTCAGGAAGAATTAGTATCATACGGTGTAGATTTACACACAAATAAAGCCTTAACAGAAATCAAAGGTAAAAAAGTGTTATTAAATGAAGGAACAAAAATAGATGCAGATATGGTTTTATTATCCATCGGTGTAAGACCTACCCTCGAATTAGCGAAAGAAGCCGGACTTGAATTAGGTGACGCTGGTGGCTTATTAGTTGATTCTACTTTAAAAACAAATGATGACAATATTTACGCAGCTGGGGATATGATTGAATTAGAGCACCGTGTATTAGATAAAAAAGTGCGTATTCCTTTAGCAGGTCCTGCCAATCGTCAAGGGAGAATTGCAG
>DATFJG010000088.1:0-7416 GCA_035269305.1 Clostridia bacterium | reverse complement strand
TTCCATCTGCTAGTGTATTTGGGCCTAAAAAATGCCAACCCATTCCGTCATATTGAACAAAGTTTTTATATGTAAAACCTATTGGTTTTGTGTGCCCATATAACTCAAATGCTTTTAGTGTGTAGTAACCCCTTATTTTATCCCAATCTTCTCTAAAATGTGCTTCTCCTGTTCTTTCATCTGTTATTAATGGTTGACCCATATAACCCATACTCTTTACTCCTAAATCATCATCTGTAAATACATGCCCATTAGGAAAAGTTATACCTGTGTAATAATCTACTGGTTGTCCTTCACCTAAAACACCAGCTGGGCCAACTTCTAATTTTATTTTTGTACCGTCTGCTTTTGTTACTATATCACCAGGCTTTGGTACTTCTGGTCTATATGGGTCTAATAAACTTATTTCTCTACCCTCTCCTGTATCTACTTGCTTGTCTGTATCTACTTCTTGTCTTTCTTTTTCTTCTAACATTCTTACTACCATTGTTGCTGCTTCTGCTCTTGTTCCATTTGCACTTCCATCATATTTTCCGTCTGCTGTTTTTCCTGTTACTAACCCTTTCATAAAGGCTTGTTCTACATAGTATTTATACTCTCTTTGTTTGCTAACTTCTTCGTAATCACTCATTATCTTTGCTACCTCTGATGTCCCTACTTTCCCTTCTTGTAATATGTTTTCTGCTGCTCTTACCATTACATATGCCATTTCATATCTGTTTATTGGTCTGTCCCATTCTGATTCTGGAAAATCATTTAGTAATAATACCTTTTCTGCTCTTGCTGAATCAAATACACCTGATGCCCAATGGTCACCTATTTGTGATTCTACATTTCCGTCTAAGGCACTTCGTACTGCTATGGTTACAAACTCTGCCACACTTATATTCTGATTTGGTTTGAATGTTCCGTCAGGGTATCCACTTATTCCACCTCTTGCTGTCAACTTGGTTATATAGCTTTTACCCCAATGATTTCCTATATCTGATAGATTGCTATCTATATCAGTAGTATCTATATCAGTAGTATCTGTGTTTATATTAGCTTTTACTAATTCTATTGATTCTTTTGCTTTTACTACTTCTTCTATTTCTGTAGGTAGGCCTTTTAGAGTTCCTTCGGCTCGTACTAAAAGTTCTTTTAAATGGTCTATACTCTCTACTTCATTTATTTTTTCATTCAACTGTACAAGTCCTTCTGAGAGTCGTGTGAGAAGTGTTTTTGAAGAAGTCCCTTTTACCTCTCTTAGTGCTTCTAACTGTAAGATTGTATCTTCTACTTGAAGGAGGGTATCTCCTAAAGCATATGCTGATATTGACATTATCATTGATAAAATTAATATTAATGCTATTACTTTCTTTTGCATAATTCCCCCTATTAATAATTGTTCTTTTTTTCATTACTTTTATCTTATATTATATATTATATTGGATTTATCTTCAATAAAAAATATATACTTACGGTTTCAACTTTATTATCTTCAAGATTTATTTAATTTTATTAAATATTAGAATCAAAAAAAAAGAGTAGTTCCAACTACTCTAACCTCTTTATAATTATAAATCCTGTACTAAAATATATAGTGTTCTTATTATTTCCAATTGGTGGAGTGTTTTAAATAAGAACTCTCCATTTTTTCAAGAAAGTCTAGGTCAAATTCAGTTTTTTCATGGCTTACATTAAATACAATTGTTATCTTATCGTCATATAAATATATTTTATTGATAAAAACGTCTACTAATAATTGGCGATATCTATAATCTTTAATATCTCCCTTTCTTAAATCATTTAAAAAAAACAATATATGTTCAGGTGTTAAAGTATTCATTAAATTTTCTTCTTTTAACATTTCTTTCTCTAATACTAGTTCCTTATTTTCTATTTTCTCAAACTCTTCAAAAATCATAGTTCTAAAATTTTGATTACTTGAACTTTCTTTTAAAGATTCAATTAAATTTTGTTTTTGTGTTTTTAATTTTTTTAATCTCTTCTCTAATATTTTATAGTTTGAAGTATCCTTATCTTCCTCGCATATCTTCATAACCTCTTTAACTATTTTATCTATATTTTTATCTGTCAATTGTTCGTAACATAATTTAACTATTAAATCCTCAATGTAATTTTTCCTCACATTTTTTTTGTCGCATTTTCTTGGTTTTTTTACACGATTAATACAAGAGTAATATTGATAAAATTTCTTTAATTTCCCATATCCACCTGTCCCTCTCATACCAGATTCACAATATCCACAAAATAGTTTGCCTGTCAATAGATATTGCTCACCTTTAGCTTTGGATGCTGAAGGTTTCTTTTTATTTTTAGCCATTTTTTTTACAACTTCGTTAAATTGTTCCTTTGTAACAATTGCAGGTATACCATCTTCAGTTTCAAAATCTTTATATATATAATATCCGCAGTATCTTTTGTTTTGAAGAATTTTATTTATAGTTGAAATCCTAAATTCATTACCATGTTTTGTTTTATAATCTAATCCATTTAAATATCTGCAAATATCAACCATTTTAGAATCATTAAGATACATTTCAAAAATCTTTTTTACTACTTCTGCTTTTTCATTATCAATCGCAAATTTTTTATTAACACTTTTATACCCATAAGGTACACTACCATTCACTAGACATTTCTCGGAATTAGTATTAAGCCCTCGTCTTATTTTTTGTGAAAGTTCTAAACTGTAATATTCGGCCATACCTTCAAGTATTGATTCTGTTAAAGTTCCAGCAGCATCATTTGTAATTCTCTCTGTAGCTGATATAACCCTAACCCCCCTTTTTTTTAATCTATGTTTATATATTGCATTATCGTATCTAGTTCTAGCAAATCTATCAAGAGAATAACATAAAATAATATTGAATTTTTTATTTTTGCTATCTTTAATCATTTTTTGAAATTCAATACGTTTATCAATTTCTCTGATTGCAGTTTTCTTTTTATCAATATACGTGCCTATAACTTTAATATCATTATTTTCTGCATATTTTCTGCATACTTTTATTTGTCCTTCAATTGATTCTTCTCTTTGTGAAGAACTTGAAAATCTAGCATAAATTACAGCTTTCATTAATCATTCCCCTCTCTTTTAAAATTTATGTTCATTATATCACTTAAGCAAAATCTCTTAAAGTCATTGTAAAAAAATTCTAATAAAAATCCTGCCTAAGTTTTCATATATCTATGAAGCTTAGGTTGTTTTAATTTAAAATTCTATTTTTCAATATTTTTTTTATTGGAATTGAAATAGAACATTAAAAATTTCAAATAATTGACATAAATGGATTTTTAAGGACTATTTTTTTTAAAAAAACACACTTTAAAAAATAATTTCACTAAAATTTCAAAACATTAGACATGAACGAATTTTTATGGACTATTTTTTTTAATATAAGCGTAATCAAAAAAATGGTAAATGAAAATTGTTATTAAATTCTCAAAAAAGGTGGTGTGCCAAATGCAAAAAAATATAATAACTGAAAAGCAAGCTAAGATTATAGCCCGTAAAATACATGAGCAAATATTTACTTATTGCAACCAGCATTCTGACCGATTTGAAGAATTTAAAAATAAAAAATTAAAAAAAGGAGGTGAAAAATAATGAAGATAAATCAAATTACACTAAGCCTAAAATCCGTGGCGAATGATAATAAGGTAAGGTTAATCGGAATAAAGGACATGTATGAGTATGAAGATGGCAAGAGAACAGTAAAAAATGGAACAAAATACGTCTGCTTATGTGAGAGTAATGAATACGAAAAAATAGAAGTGAAAGTAGAGAGTATTGAACCCATTATTACAGAAGAAGAATTAGAGAAGAAAAAAGAGCCAGTATACATAAGTTTTCAAGGAACATTCAAAGGGATATTTTGGTATAAAAGTAGAACTAGTTCTTGGGAATTATCGTGTAAAGCAGAAAAAGTAGTGTTAGTGAAAAAATAAATCAAAAGTCACTGCTTGTCATTTGATAGGCAGTGACATAAAAAAAAAGGAGGTACAAAATGTTAAATATTTTTAAATCAATAAACATAAGAATAGAAAAAAGTAAGGAGGTGATAAAAACTTATAACAAAGAAAGAACAAAAGAAAAAAAGAACAAGGACACAAAAAAAATGGTTAGAGCAGTAGATAAACTGGCGTATGAACTGATTAAAATATGGGATTTACACATTATTATTCCTGTATTATCAGTAATTGTTTTACTGCTATATATATTAAAACTTTTTGCAGTTCAAATTTTGGCAGTAGGGGTTTTAGTATATGGAACATATGACCACTTTAAGAAACCAAAGGTAGACAGGAGAAACCTTTATCACAATGGTAATTATCTTTGGTTACAGGAGCATTTGTATGAAATTTTCAAGATTATTGAGGATTATCTCCCGATTAGGAGGATATTAAATCCTTATGATCTAGTAAATTTTAGAAAATTTCAACAGGAAAAAGGTGTGGTTTTCTATCTTTTCAATGTAATGAAAACAACTAGTGAAGAACTAGAAAAAGAAAAGATAGATTTTGCTAAGAGAATTTTTGAAGCAGAATTGATAAAGCGTATGGACGAACATGAGGAAATCCACAACGACTGGTGTACCTATTTCAAGGGGGAAAGAGTTTTAGTTTTAGATAAAATCAGAGACTTTGGAACTCATTATGAGTTTAGGATTTTGAAAATAGATAGTATAGAAGCTTACAACTATTTTATAAGTAAAAAAAATACCTCAGGTGGAAAAAAATATACTAATAGAAAGGACGGTGACTTTTAATGACTTGTAATAAACACACAGAGGATTACATTTTCGCTATGGCCTTTAAAGTTGTAGGGCTGCTACCGCAAATGTATCCTCATATAATGGTACAAGAGGATTCAGAATTCAAATATATCAGTGAAGGAAAAAGGTATCAAATTGACTTTTTCCTTACTGTAGAAGACTGGCATAGTGATATTGAGTTCGTTCCTATAACTGATTTCATAATATCTGGAATCGAAATTAGGAAGAACTTACCTATGAATCCTCCTATTAAGGTGAAATTATACCTTAATATAGAAAACAAAAACAGAACCAAAAAAAGAAGAATTGTTTTAGATTTTGACTTTTAGTATTAAGGCGGTGATTGTATGAAAACTATTCCAATTGTTTTTGATAAAAATCTTCTAGATAATGGTATAAAACATTATCATAGGATAAACCTTCAAAAGTATCCACACATACTTAGTATAGGTGGTACAGGAAGTGGAAAAACTTATCTAAACAAAATAATAATAGGAAAAATTGTATTAAGAATACCTAATTCCCAAATCACAGTTTTAGATTTTAAGGGCGAGGATTATAACTTTGCTGATAAGTCTAACAGGCTTTATAGGTTTGAAAACTGTAAACAAGGGTTAGAAGATTTTTACAATGACTTTAAAGAACTTCAAAAGGGTACAATCACTAGCCGCAAGTTAAAATTTTTGGTTGTTGAAGAGCTGGGTTCAATGCTCAGCTTTTACAGCCGAAAAGAAACAGAAGAAGTTAAAAGTTTAATTGCAAACCTTATATTAATGGGTCGGTCTTTTAATATTCATTGTTTAATATCAACTCAACGTCCTGATTCGAAACTTTTTTCTTCAGGAGTAAGGGATAATTTTTCTAGTATACTTGCTTTAGGAAACTTATCAAAAGAAGGAAAGAGTATGCTTTTTAAGGATTTTGAAGATAGGATTGACCCAGTATATTCACAAGGAGCAGGATATTTACTTATGAATAATTCTGATTTTTACAAAATTCAGGTACCAGAAGTTACTAATAAGAGAAAGTTAGAGGAAGCTATAATATTAGGTTTGACAAGATAATTATTTGGCTTGTGCCTGCGGGCCTTTAGGCTTAGCAGAGCACAAAAGCCAAAACCGAGCTAAGCGAGGTCTTAGTCCCGGAAGCAGCTTTGCTGCTAGTATTACCCGGGACCTATGTAGCAAGTACATAAATTCAGATATAATGATAGGTTTACTAATGCTACACAGCTTGTAGCAGTAGCAATATAATATAGGGGAGGAAGTATAAATGAATAAGAAGGAATATAAGGGATATAAAGGAAACAGACCAAGTAGTTATGATCTGGAACTACGTTGGTTGAAAAGCAGAGTTAAGGTTTTAAAGGAAAAGTATGCACGGTATAAAAGAGTGAATAAAAGAAAAATAGATAAAGGTCTTGAACCAAAGTATAAAAAGGAAGATTTTAAGGATATAGAAAGACAAATATTTTTATGGAAAGTTAAGATTGATAAACAGGAGCATAGTCGTTATGACTAAAGATAGGCAGAGCAGAAAGTATATACTAACAATAAACAATCCAAAAGATAATACCTTTGAGCAGGATAAGATTAAAAATATTTTAAAGGATAATTTTAAGTCTTTAATTTATTACTGTATGAGCGACGAGATAGGTGGAACTACAAAAACATATCATACCCACCTTTATCTTCAGTTTTCTTCGCCTGTGAGGTTTAGTCAGATTAAAAAATATTTTCCACCTTCTCATATAGAAAGTAGTAGGGGTACTAGTTTTGAAAATAGAGATTACATTTTTAAGAAAGGCAAGTGGTTGAACTCTGATAAAAGTGAAACTAATCTTCCAGATACTCATTTTGAGTGGGGAACTATTCCCGACGAAAAACCTGGGAGAAGGACTGATTTAAAGGAGTTGTATCAGGCAATTAAAGACGGCCTTACTAATAGTGAGATTTTGGAGGCTTTTCCCCATTATATGACAAAAATTTCTGATATAGATAGAACTAGGAAGGTTATATATGAGGAAAAGTACAGAAAGGTTTTTAGAGAGGTTAAAACTACCTATATTTATGGACCAACAGGTATTGGAAAGACAAAGTCCGTTATGGAAACTTTTGGATATGAGAATGTTTTTAGGGTTACCGACTACAACCATCCTTTTGATTCATATAATTTGGAAAATGTCATTTTATTTGACGAGTTTAATTCAAATTTTAGGATTCAAAAAATGCTTTATTATTTAGACGGTTACCCTCTGGAACTTCCATGCAGGTACTCTAATAAGGTGGCCTGTTTTACTAAGGTTTTCATTCTTTCAAATCTTTCTTTAAAACAGCAGTATGTAGAAATACAACAAAGAAGTCCTAATGTTTGGAAGGCTTTTATGCGTAGGATTAATGGTATCTATTTACTAGATTCCGAGGGCTTTTATCCTTATAGATTTCCTAAGAAAGTAGGTAAAAGGACTTTGGTTAAGGATACGAAACCTATGTCCTTAGAAGAAGTTATAGAATCAGATTTTGTTACTTTTTCAAATTCTGATTTTTCAAAATAATAAGAGAAGACACTACATTTCTGTAGTGCCTTTTTTTATTGTATATAATCCTTTCTTTTTCTTTAGTTACCACTTGTTCCA
>DATFJG010000087.1:0-7857 GCA_035269305.1 Clostridia bacterium | reverse complement strand
CAATGAAGGTGTAGATTATGCAAAAGAGATTGCTAATGGTAATTTTGATTTAAATGATATTCAAGTAAAAACTATGGATGAAATTGGTATCTTAGCAACTGCTTTGAATAATATGCGTTCTAAACTCAACCAATCATTAATAGAAGTGCAAAATGTTGGTGCAAATGTTAGCAATGGATCAGATGAAATATCTCAAGGAAACCAAGATTTATCTCAAAGAACCCAAGAACAAGCATCAGCCCTTGAAGAATTATCAGCAACCATTGAAGAAATTACCTCTTCTATTGGTAATGTAGCTGAAAACTCTAATAAAGCAGATCATTTATCAAAGGATGCTTTAGAAGCTGTAGAAGAAGGAACCAATGTTGTCAGTCAAACCATGAAGTCCATGGAAGCCATTACAGCTAGTTCAAAAGAAATTGCTGAAATTACAAATGTTGTCAATGATATAGCCTTCCAAACGAATTTATTAGCTTTAAATGCAGCAGTAGAAGCCGCAAGAGCTGGAGAACATGGGAAAGGCTTTGCTGTGGTAGCAGCAGAAGTTAGAAACCTAGCCAGTCGAACCTCTGAATCTTCAAAGGAAATAGAAAAGCTGATTAGTGAGATTATTGAACAAATTAGTGAAGGTAATAATCTAGTAGAAAAAACTGGAAAAACCTTAGAAAAAATTACTTCTTCTATTGGTAATGTAGCTGAAAACTCTAACAAAGCAGATCATTTATCAAAGGATGCTTTACAAGCTGTTGAAGAAGGAACCAATGTTGTCAGTCAAACCATGAAATCCATGGAAGCCATTACTAACAGTTCAAAAGAAATTGCTGAAATCACAAATGTTGTGAATGATATAGCCTTCCAAACGAATTTATTAGCTTTAAATGCAGCAGTAGAAGCCGCAAGAGCTGGAGAACATGGCAAAGGCTTTGCAGTGGTAGCAGCAGAAGTTAGAAACCTAGCCAGTCGAACCTCTGAATCTTCAAAGGAAATAGAAAAGCTGATCAGTGAGATTATTGAACAAATTAGTGAAGGTAATAATCTAGTAGAAAAAACTGGAAAAACCTTAGAAAAAATTACTTCTAATAGTAAAGAAACAGCTGATGCAATTACAGAAATTGCTGGCTCAATGAATGAACAGTCTTCAGCAGCGAATCAGATACAAGGGGCTGTAGAAGAATTAGATCAAGTAACCCAGCAAAACGCTTCAATGGTAGAAGAAATTGCTAGTTCCAGTGAAGCATTAAACAGTGAAGCACAGACTTTAGCAGACATCGTTAATGAGTTTAGATTAGAAAATTTAAACAGACAGTTTTCAAGACAAAATCAAAAACAAAGCTCCAATAATAACGGTAATGGTCGAAATAAACAAATGGTGAGTAATAAATCAAAAAGTATCAATCTAGATGATGAAATGGCTAGTGGATTTGACTCAGATGACTTTGATACATTTTAATAAATATAACTTAAAGCAATAAAATACAATCTGTTTAGATCAGTAGTAGTTATTAGAGGGGGAGAATATTCATGTTTAAGAAAGGAAAGAAAAGATTATCTAAAAAGAAAGGTTTAAGTCTTAGTTATAAATTAATTTTTATTATGTTAGTCATTAGTTTAATTCCACTAGGGATTTCCGCTTTTTTAAGTATGAGAAGTAGTAGTCAAGCATTGGAAGAAGCTAATTTCAATCAGTTAAGTGCTATCAAAACGATTAAAGCCAACCAGATTGAAAGTTTCTTTGCAGAAAGAAGTGGAGATATAAGTGTTTTAAGTAGCACACCAATTATAAAAGACTCTTTAGCAGATTTTAATTCATCTTATGAAACGGGTGGTTTAGAGGGTTCAAATTATAAATCAAATCTTTCAAAATATGATGACTATTTTAATAACTATGTTAATGAATATGGTTATTATGATGTCTTTTTAATTAATACAGATGGTGATATTGTCTACACACAAGCAAAAGAAAGTGATTTAGGAGAAAATCTTAGTAGTGGATCATTAAGCAGTAGTAACCTTGCTGATGCATATACTGAAGGCAAAAATAAAATTACATTAGTAGATTATAAGCATTATTCTCCATCAGATGCACCGGCTTCATTTATTGCTGCACCAGTTAAAGATAATGGTGAGACTATTGGTGTTATTGCATTACAAGTATCTGACGCCGCTATTAACAGAATAATGGGTGAAACCACTGGTATGGGTGAATCAGGCGAGACTTACTTAGTAGCTTCTGATAAATTAATGCGCTCAGACTCAAGATTTTCCAATGAGAACGATATTTTAAGCAAAGAAGTCGATACTGACGCTGTTAATGAAGCATTATCTGGTAAAGTAGACACGAAAATAATTGAAGATTATAGAGGGATTAATGTCCTAAGTTCATACGAGAAATTAGATATTCAAGGACTCGATTGGGTAATTTTAGCTGAAATTGATGAGGAAGAAGCTTTTCATGAAATAGCTAATATGACTAGGAATACATTTATTCAAATAGGAATCATTGCATTCATCGTAGTAATCATTGCATATTTCTTCTCAAAACAGATTACCACTCCGATTTTAGGCACTGTTAACATGGCAAAGAAAATTGCTGATGGTAGATTTGATATGAATGACTTAGAAGTTAAAAGTAAAGATGAAATTGGTGTCTTAACAAGGGCACTTAACAACATGCGGGCGAAACTAAATCAATCCTTAGTAGAGGTTCAAAATGTAGGTGCTAACGTTAGCAATGGATCAGATGAAATATCTCAAGGGAACCAAGACTTATCACAACGAACCCAAGAACAAGCATCTGCACTTGAAGAATTATCAGCAACCATTGAAGAAATCACCTCTTCGATTGGAAATGTAGCTGAAAACTCAAACAAAGCAGATCATTTATCAAAGGATGCTTTACAAGCAGTTGAAGAAGGCACCAATGTTGTCAGTCAAACCATGAAGTCCATGGAAGCCATTACTAACAGTTCAAAGGAAATTGCTGAAATTACAAATGTTGTGAATGATATAGCTTTCCAAACGAATCTATTAGCTTTAAATGCTGCAGTAGAAGCGGCAAGAGCAGGAGAACATGGTAAAGGTTTTGCTGTGGTAGCAGCAGAAGTTAGAAACCTAGCCAGTCGAACCTCTGAATCTTCAAAGGAAATAGAAAAGCTGATTAGTGAAATTATTGAACAAATTAGTGAAGGTAATAGTTTAGTAGAAAAAACAGGAGAGACCTTAGTAAAAATCACTTCTAACAGTGAAGAAACAGCTAATGCGATTACTGAAATAGCTAATTCAATGAATGAGCAGTCTTCAGCAGCGAATCAAATACAAGGGGCTGTAGAAGAGTTAGATCAAGTAACCCAGCAAAATGCTTCAATGGTAGAAGAAATTGCTAGTTCAAGTGAAGCTCTTAATAGTGAATCACAAACCTTAGCAGATATTGTTAATGAGTTTAGATTAGAAAATATTAACAGACGATTTTCATCAGAAAAGAATAATCATCGGATAAAAGCTGGTCAATCCAATGGCCAGAAAGCCTCTGTAAAGAAATCTCAAAATAACAACTTGGATGATGAAATGGCTATGGGCTTTGACTCAGATGATTTTGATACTTTTTAAAAATAAAGAGAAATTTCTATCTCTAGAATATTTATATTTTCTAGAGATAGAATATTTATCTTAGAAATATGAATTTATAATTAATAGATAGGATGTATAGATGAATAATACAATAGATTTAAGCCAAGTAACATTTAAAAAAATTCAAAAACTTATTTACAAAGAAATTGGTGTTAATTTAAAAGCAAGTAAAAAAACCATGGTGAAATCTCGATTACTGAAGCGATTAAGGGTCCTAAATCTAAACAGTTTTGAAGAATATTTAGATTTTTTAAACAAAAACTCAGATGAATTAGTAATCCTTTATAATTTTTTAACGACAAATGTGACACATTTTTTTAGAGAAGATCATCATTTTCAATATATGAGAGAAAAAGTTTTACCTGAATTATTAAAAAAAGATAAAAAAGTTATACGGGTTTGGAGTGCTGGCTGCTCAAGTGGAGAGGAAGTATATACATTAGGGATTGTACTAAAAGAATTTTTTCCTAACAATTGGACAATAAAAATACTTGGAACGGATATTAATACGGAAGTATTAAAAATTGCTAAAACAGGTATTTATTCTGATAAAAGCGTCAAAAAAATTCCTTATAAACTACTTAGAAAGTATTTTTTGCTAGGAGAAGGCAAAAATGAAGGGTTTTTTAAGGTAAAAAAATCATTAACTGGTTTGGTAACATTTGGAAGGCTTAATCTAAATCATCAGACTTATCCTATTAAAAATAAAATGGATATCATATTTTGCAGAAATGTCTTTATCTATTTTGATAAAGCTACACAAAATTCAATTTTACGAAAGTTCTACAACCAACTGCCAAGAAGGGGTTATCTATTCTTAGGACACTCAGAGTCTATCAATTTAAATGTCTGTCTAGACCCTTGGCGCTCAGTTTTTAAAACTACCTATCAAAAATAAGTCTTAACTATAGATTTAATAAGATACTGATGGTATTTACGTTACTAGAGCTAAGTATTAAAACCATAGGAGAATATTATGTTAATTGAAAAAAAGGTATTTAAAGCAGTCGATAAAAAAATAATAAAGAAAATTAAAAATATCCTAGAAAAATGGTGTGAAGATAAGGGGTATACTACTTTTGAAGTAATCGTTGTACTGTATGAACTGTATAATAATGCAGCCACCTATTCTAAGGATCAGGTAGATATTTTCATTAAATTTTATTCCCAATCCATTGTAATACGCATTAATGATCAAGGAAGTGGTTTTAATGCAAAGGAAAAGTTAAAAATATCTAAATCTGATTTAAACGAAAATATTTGCAAATCTTGTGGGAGAGGTATATTTATTGTTAAGAATTTTGTGTCTGATATTTGTTATAACAAAAAAGGTAACAATGTTATTGTTAGAATTAAAGAAAACAACTAAAGATTCTTTTAAGACATTGAAGCCGTTATTGAAATGAGTTATTAAGAAGGAAAGTCTGCACAGATTGGAGGGAATATGATAAAAGTATTAATTGTTGATGACTCAGTAAGTATTCAAAAGATGCTAAGTAAGATTATTAATAATACCCAAGGCATGACAGTTATTGGTACAGCAAGTAATCCTTATGAGGCTATAAAACTTTTAAAGATAAGTAAACCTGATGTTATTACACTAGATATTGAAATGCCAGGCATGTCAGGCCTTTCATTTCTAAAAAAATTAATGCATAATATGCCCTTACCAGTTGTGATGATTAGTAGTTTAACCCAAGAAGGAGCAGAAGCAACTATAAAAGCTTTATCTATTGGCGCCATTGATTTTATTGGCAAAAAGACACTTAAAACAAAGTCAGAAAAAAAGGCCTTTGTTCATGAATTAAGAAGTAAACTTAAAAATGCTGCCAAAGTAAATGTGAAGCCGCACCTTAATACAAGGAAGAATGTCGCTACAAAGAGAAATTTAGCTAAAAATAAGACGTTAATTGTCATTGGCGCTTCTACAGGCGGTGTACAAGCGTTAAATCAATTAATTAAAGACTTTCCACTACAGACGCCGCCAATACTTATTGTTCAACATATGCCTAAATATTTTACTAAAGCTTTTGCCAATACATTAAATCGAATTTCTAAGATTACTGTTAAAGAAGGGGTAAATGGTGAAGTATTAAAAAATAATACAGCATACGTTGCGCCAGGTGATTATCACATGGGCGTTAAAAAGAGCAAAAGTCAATATATCATTGAAATTTCTCAACAACCCAAAGTGAATAGACATAGACCATCAGTTGATTATACATTTCATTCCATTGGAAAATATTATTCATCTAATGCAATAGCTATTTTATTAACGGGCATGGGAGATGATGGTGCTCGTGGTATGAAATTTCTTAAAAACAAAGGCGTGATTACTATAGCTGAAAGTGAAAAATCTGCAATTATTTTTGGGATGCCACAAAAAGCAATACAGTTAAAAGCAGTTGATCATATTTTGGAACTTAAAAATATGGTTCAGTATTTATTCTAAAGGAGTTCAGGATGATAAATTATAAATTAGATAGTGACTTGATTTCAGATAATGCAAAGCTTATGAAGAAAAAAATTATTGATCTAATGAAAGAAAATGATGATATAATTCTCGACCTTGAGACGATTGATTACATTGATTCCATTGGACTCGGGATGTTGGTTTCATTATATAAAGAATCTCTTAATAGAAATATTAGTCTCAAGATAAAAAATCCAAGTGATAATGTCAAAAAACTTTTTCGAATAACAGCCTTAGATGAATTATTTCTAGATTAAAAGTTATAAGAGTGACTCTTAAAAAAATATAGAAAAAAATAAAAAGGAATCAAATTTAGCTTAATTTGATTAAAATGGAGGCAATTATGAAGACGTTTGATATAAATTTAGAAAAAACCCAATTAGTTATTAAACACATGATTGATGAATCAGAAAAGGTTTATGGCTTTATTTCTGATCAATTACCTGACTTAGAATACCAAGCAGAAACTGCAATTCAAGAGTCAAAGGCCTTACTTAAAAAGTTTGAAAATAATAATAGGGATGATAGAAATACTTTTATTGACTTAGTCAATAATTTGGATGAAAAGATGAAAAATATTTACCAGGATCTTATTAGTCAAAAAGATATCGCAAAGTTACTAAGTGAAATCACATCTGAAGATGATGATAAAGTTACTTTTAATACGTTATTAAATCTTATAGATGATTTAACAAAGGTTTTTAATAGCTTAGAGCAATTATCAATAAATGCAATAATTTTTTCTTCAAGATTAGAACATGGCGAAGCCTTTCGTGTGATTTCTCAAGAGATCAATAAATTATCTCAAAAAGTTAAAGGTGATTATGATATTTTTGAAAAAAACATCATTGTTCTTCAAAGTTGGAACAAAGATTTTATAAATCATCTAGAGGATCTAACTGTAACTGAAAACAAATTATTTAATCAGTACAATGAATCGCTAAGCCAAGCGATTAAAGGTATCGTCGAGTCTTTAGAGGGCATATCTATGCTTATTAAAGATTTCATTAATCAAGTTGAAAAATCATTGGAGCCCATTGAGAAAATCATCATTGAATTGCAAGGTCAAGACTTGATTCGCCAAAATATGGAAAATTTAAATGAAATTATTTTCACCTTAAGTGATTCCATGGAAAAATTTAATTCTAAAGACCTATCAATGGAAGAATCCTTTAATACACTTCAATTTATTATTGATGTTGGTGGCCTTTCTAAAAATTTAATGAATAATATAGATGAACAATTTAGCATTTCAATTAACAATATTCTTGAACATGCTTTACATATGGACGAAATTTTAGAAGTCATCAATGATGATGGGAAAACACTATGGGATTTTATGGTGAATGGTATCCATACAGGTGCAACGATTTCTTCAAGTATTGATAAAAAAAATGAACGTGTTATTAATGAAGTGGCGCTCTTTGAAGATAAAATGAATGATATTATTAAAGGTTATTCTGAGCTAGATGCATGTGACGATGTATTAAATAAATACTTAACTGAAATTGGAGGTAATTTTACGAGTATTAGTAAAATGGCTAATCGATTTAAGCGAATCAAACTGTTAGCTAAAATTGAATTTGCACGGTTAGATCGCAGTGATAATGCACATATTCAAAACATAGAAAAAATTATTGATGTTTTTATTGATTTTACAAAGGAAAATGAAGAGATTTTTAACCATATCGAAGAAACGTTAGTGGAAGATATCAAAGAATTTAGTGATTTTAGAGAAACCATAAAAGAAGATTTAG
>DATFJG010000086.1:0-4523 GCA_035269305.1 Clostridia bacterium | reverse complement strand
ATATTGTCTATAAATGGCGATACAGCAGCTAGATGCGAATAAATGAACATTAAACCACCAAAAAGTAAAAAGGTTTTGCCAAAGGACAATTGGATAATAGCACCCAATACTGGTAAAAGAACAACAGCCATTAAAAAACCTCTTATGATCTGAGCAGGAAAAACAAAAATTGAAACCCCTTTACTTTCTTCTGGATTTGACATATCTCTTAGAAAATCACAGTGTCTACTATCACTTTCATAAATATCTTTACTAATTGCTAGGGCAATTACTCCTGCAATAGTATATGAAACTACATGGGCTAAAACAAAAAATGAAATGAACTTAAAATACCCCATACTCTCTCCTTTCTCTATATAACGTACTTCTTGCAGTACTTATTAACTAACTAATCCTCTTATTTATTATCAAGACACTGACTCATATTATTTCCTATATTCGTTTACTATCCATTTTAAATATCGATAGATGTTTTACAAGAAAAATTTGTAGATAAAAGATCCGATTATCTTATTGAAAAATAATTTACTGGATAAAATTAAACGAGCCCCCACAGTACATGCCAAACAATATCTAATACAAAATGTATATTCATAGCTGCAAAAATACCATATTTTCTGTAATAATATGCAGCAAATAAGGATAAAGAACCATTCATCAATAATAACTCTATTGATAAGACAATAGGTATTTGCGAGACACTCTCAAATCCATAAAGGAACATAATTGATGGAAAATGAGTTACTGTAAAAGCAACAGCTGATAAACAGCTAATACTCCAAAAAATTATATTACTATACTTTTCCTTAAAAATAATTTGTCCAATTATCCAGTACCAGAAGGTAATAAAGAATAATCTAAAAATTATTTCTTCACCAATGGCTGCAGTTATAGATGCAATAATCCCTGTTAAAAGAGGCGGATGTGGTAGAGTCCCTAGGCCATGAATTGAAGCAAATACTAAATCTAAAATTATAAAAGTAATACCTAATAATCCTCCTATTATAGTAGTATTTTTCAACCAGACTTTATAATTAATGTTTTTATTAATAATAAAATCTATTCTATCAGATATTCTTAGTCCTATATAACCTAAGGGACCATAGATTAAAATCATAATTCCAAAATTTACAAGTGCTAAAACTGATTGATTTATTTCTAAATTTTCCATAGGTAATGCTTCACTTTGAGGCAAATAGACACTAATAAATGCAAGTATACCTAATAAAATTATTAATAAGAAATAAACTTTATATTTTTTTGAATGGTTGTACATTCAGAACACCTCCACTCCTTTAATATTGATATATTTTATTAATCACTTTGAATAAAACTCTAATTGATTTTTTCTCATAATCAAAATCATTAAATGTACCGATCAAGTAAGTGTCCATTTCTGGATGATAAAACATAAATGCGCCTGTTGCACCAGCATGCCCCCATATATTAAACTTCTTAGGCATTAAAATAGGAACTGTTTTAAAGCGCATTAGCCCGTAACCATAATCAATTCCAAAACCATATGACTGCCAATCTTTCATTTTTTCAAAGGTATTTACCTTAATAATCTTACCTTTAACCAAAGCTTTCATAAACTTTAACAAATCTTCACTAGTTGATACAATACCACCACCAGCATAATCGATATTTGCATAGGCAGCGTAATCTTTTAATTTTTTACCTTTTATATAAAAATCATCCATTGATAACTCATTTTTTTCCATGGCTTCTGAGAAATGAAGATAATATGAATTATTCATATGAAGTGGATCAAAAATGTAATCTTTCATCGCTTCATACAATGGCATTTGTGTTACTTTTTCAATAATCAATCCAAGCAAATGGTAATTAGTATCAGAATAATTGAATTTTTTTCCTGGAACTGATAAAGTATTTAGATTATCCTTTGACCATTCGATTATCTCTTTAGGTGTTTTTTGAAAATTTGGATTACTTAAAATCTTCTCTAAAAGCGGCGCCCAATGGTCATATAAGCCAGATGTTTGATTTAATAATTCTTTTATTCTTATCTCATTGGAATAATCTACTTCTTTATAAACATGCAACCCTCTTAGTAGATCCTTCTCTAGGTATTTACTAATTAGATCATCGTATAATAATATTTTTTTCTCAGTTAAAATACCAATAAGAACAGCAGTAAACAATTTTCCAACACTAGCAATATAATAAGGCGATTCATTAGATTTGTAGATACCATTATTCTTATCGGCCATCAACTTAATATCTACTCCAGTACTTTCTGAATGAATAAATAGATGAATTTTATTATCATTAGAACTTTTCTTTATTTCTTTACTTAAGATGCGATTCAATTGTTTTTTTATTTTTACTTGACTCATTTGTTCACCACCAGATTCTGCTGAAACTTCAGTCCTTCTTTTTTACATAGACGCATAATTGTATCTTTTCCTGTAATTAACGCTGTTGGTAACCCACCTGGGGGTTGTAGCCACTGACCGCTTAGAAAAATATTGTCTAAGCCTTTAATATTTCCTATATGTTGCATCTCTTTTCCATTAATCGTAGGCCAGAATCCCATAAATGCACCACGATAGGCATTACAGTATCTTACATAAGTTTGTGGTGTGGCAACATCGAGTACTTTCAACTGATCTTTCATTGACGGTATTTGATTTTCTATCGCCTTAATTACTTCAGCTCCTATCCGAACTTTTTCTTTCTCATATAAAGATTTATTTTCACAGAGTTTTTCCCACCAATCTAACTCTGTCTCAAATTGATTAATAGCAACGGTTATTGCTGTATGTCCTTCTGGGGCAAAATCTGATTCATAACCGTAATGGGTCATCTGTAAGTACTCTAATTTTTTATTGTTCTGATGAATATTTACATCATTGACTGGAAACTTTAGAGTCCTTGGTAAGTTTTTTATTTCACCTTTATAGCTAATACCAATATATATGTTTGATGCCAGGGGGTAATCTGAGATGTTCCTGAATCTTTTTTCAAAAGCTTTATCATTATATTCTCCTTCTAACAATTTGCTAAATAGCTCTTTTGCATCTAAGGCAGCTACAAAATAATCTCCAGTATAAACTTGGTCGTTTTTACCCTTAACGGATAAAACTTTACTTTCATCAATGTCAACTGATACCACTTCACAATTGGTTTCTACTATACCACCTAAAGATTTATAGTATTCTAGCATTCTCATAGCCATAGCCTTGGATCCACCCATAGGAATAGATGATTGACCACCAGTAAAAGTCCCTAAAGGAAAAATCACTGATATGGCACTATAATCCCCAGCTGGTAAAAATGATCCAATTGCTGCCCTTAAAGCTGGATGTTTAAATTTATCTGCAAGTTCTGTTAGTCTCAACTTACCATACTTATTCATAAGTGGTCCAATGTCTTTCATGGAAAACATAAATTTTATTTTCTCAAATATATTCATTAAATCCATTGGTTTAGCTACTGGGAAATTAAAATTATGTAGTTTACTTATGTCATTACAGAATTCTTTAATGGCTTCTTCATCTGCGGGAGAAATTTCTAACCAACTTTTTTCCATACGCTTTAGATCCCTATAGAAATGTACTCTGTGATTTTTATAATCAAAAGACATGAAGCTTTCCGGTTCGTAAATTTCAACTGATTTTAAGGCACCTACTGCATCCCAAAGATTTCTAATAGGTGTCCCTTCTTTGGTGCCAACGAGCCAATGAATACAGCCATCAATATGATAACCTTCACGGTCCCATCCCGTACACTCGCCACCAACAATACTATTTTTTTCAAGAATAATCGGCTCAAAATTATTTTTAATGGCAAAAATGCCTGCAGTTAAACCTGCAATACCGCCACCAATAATGACTATTTTTTTCATAGATTTCGTCCTTTCTATAGCAAATGATTATATTATCACTTAAACTATTAAAACTGTTTTCACTTTTCCTTTTTATTAAGAGTCGTACCACTAATTACATCAGATCCCATACTCTTTAAAAGATCTATTTGAGCTTCTTCATTAAAGCTTTTCGGTAACAAATCATTGGCAACCATTACTGAAAGTCCTAATTGGAATACTCTCATCTTTAATAAAACTCTCATTAATTCATCATCACTTAACTCTTCGAGAGTCGAATCCTCTTTCATTTCCTGTAAAATTGTTTTTCCAAGGGAAGCGTCATAATCTTCCATATACTTATTCTTCTTTAAAACAAGTTCTTTAAACAATACACTGTACTCTTTAGCAAAACGTAAACTTGCAATCCCAATATCTAGAAACCGATCACCTGTAATTTCTTCTTTGGACATATTCCGGCTCATTTCAAATATTTTGTTTACCACTGACTTTTTTAAAGCTTCAATATCCTCAAAGTTTGCATAAATAGGTGCCACAGAACTGCCTAAGGCATCAGCTAATTTTCTTGCTGTTAGATTTTCTATTCCATCAACCTTAGCTAAATCAAATGCCGTATCAATAATTCTTTCCTTTGTATATTTTTGTTTTGGTGGCATATCATCATCCTTTCTTC
>DATFJG010000085.1:0-13313 GCA_035269305.1 Clostridia bacterium | reverse complement strand
AGAAAGAAAAAATGATATAGGTCCACTGGCAAAGCATTTAATTGATCAATCTACAGTTAATTCGATAAATTTATCTGAAGATGTAATAGATTTCTTTAGAGATTATGATTGGCCAGGTAACATCCGAGAGTTAAAGAATATCATAACTTATATGATTGCTTATACTGATAAAAGTTTTTTAACTCTTGAAGATCTGCCTCAAAAATATTATTTTAAAGAAATTGATCAAAAAGATAATTCTGTACCTAATACAATTGATTACCAATTAGATCGCAATGAAATCTATATTCTGAACTGTATTAGTGAACTAATTAATACTGGTATTAAGCCTTCTCGGAAAAAAATATCTATAAAAAGTGAAACAGACGGATTTTCCTTAAGTGTTAATCAAGTCAGACGAATCTTGAACGAATTAGAAGAGTTAGACCTCATTATTAAAAGAAAAGGTAGATATGGTACAAATATTACTCAAAAAGGACTCAAAGTTATTGGGCTTTAATGGTTGTAATTGGTTGTTGTTAATCAACCAATTACAACCATTATTTTTATATTCACCCCACTAATGTCATAGATGTTTAAATTTTCTGATTATTCTATTTGGTACAATCCTTGCATTATATATTAGTAAGTCAATTAATATTAATGAGGAGGAAATTATATGTCAAATGAAAAAAAAGCGGTTAAAAGTAAATCGCTCAACAAAAAATGGCAAATGCCGGATACTTATGTTATTATTTTCTTTGTTGTACTTTTCGCAGCACTATTAACTTATTTAATTCCTATGGGTTCATTCGAAATGGAAGATGTTAC
This sequence comes from Clostridia bacterium, assembly GCA_035269305.1. Lineage (GTDB taxonomy): Bacteria > Bacillota > Clostridia > Peptostreptococcales > Acidaminobacteraceae > DATFJG01. The sequence goes on along the minus strand of DATFJG010000085.1, from coordinate 12,503 downwards.
CTATATGAGCGGTGGTTCAGAAAGTACACGATCAGTTCCAATTGCTGATAGTTTCGATTATGTAAGAGATGAATCTGGTGCACCAGTAACAGACGGCGTTAGTTTTTTTGAACCCTACGGTGGTTTAGGTTTTAGTAACTATGTCTTCGAAGGACTTGTTAGTGGTAGTAAATGGGGTTCAGCAGTTGGTGTAGTAGCTTTCATATTAGTTATTGGTGGAGCATTTGGTATTATTTTAAAAACTAATGCTGTAGAGGCAGGAATCTTTAAACTAATAGACATCATGAAAGATCGCAAGATTCTGCTATTACCCCTTCTCTTTTTCCTCTTTAGTGCAGGTGGTGCAATATTTGGTATGGGGGAGGAAGCTTTGGCTTTTGCAATGATTATTATTCCTATAGTTGTCGCTTTAGGGTATGATTCAATTACTGGTATATTTATTACTTATATTGCCACACAAATTGGATTTGCGACAAGTTGGATGAATCCATTTAGCGTTGCAATTGCACAGGGTGTCTCTGGTATTCCTGTACTTTCTGGTACACCCTTTAGATTAGTTATGTGGGTATTCTTTACCATCCTTGGTATCCTGTATACTATACGATATGCTAAAAAAGTTGAAAAAGATCCTACAAGTTCAATTGCTTATGAAACAGATGCATACTTTAGAGACGATATTGAAGAAAAACGTGAAATGAATATTGATTTTAGTTTAGGTCATAAACTTGTCCTTTTAACGATAGTTGCTGGGATTGGCTGGATCGTATGGGGCGTTGTACAACATGCTTATTACTTACCTGAGATTGCCACTCAATTCTTTTTAATGGGATTAGTTGCAGGAATTATCGGCGTTGTGTTTAAACTTGATGGTATGAGAGTTAATGATATAGCTGATGGTTTTAGAGATGGTGCAAAAGACTTATTAGGTGCAGCATTAGTTGTTGGTATGGCAAAAGGCATCGTATTAATTCTTGGTGGTACTGATGCTGGTTCAGCTTCAGTTCTAAATACTATACTTAACTTCATAGCACAAGGATTGGGCGATTTGCCAACTGTTGTATCTGCATGGTTCATGTATGTATTCCAATCAGTTTTTAACTTCTTCGTTGTTTCTGGTTCAGGACAAGCAGCATTAACAATGCCTATCATGGCACCACTAGCGGATTTAGTTGGTGTAACTCGACAAGTAGCAGTTTTAGCATTCCAATTAGGTGATGGTTTTACAAATATGATCGTTCCTACTTCAGGCGTTTTAATGGGTGTATTAGGTATTGCTAAATTAGACTGGGGAAAATGGTTTAAATTTCAATTAAAGTTCCAAGCACTCTTAGCTACATTTGGTAGTATATTTATAGTTATTGCTGTATTAATAGGATTTAATTAAAAATAGACATAATTGAAGCAGGGATTTTATTCCCTGCTTTTTTCATTACCATTATAGATTTTTACTAAGATCTTTTTCATTTCTTCTCTATTCATTTCTACTGGATTCCCCCTAGTTGAACCTTTTAAAGAATTATCAATTAATAAATCTAGATTTTCTCTAAATACATCTTCTGCAAGTCCTAAAGCTTTAAAACTCTTTGGAATGCTTAACTCTTTATTTAACGCTTTAATTTCATCGATAACATTATCAACATCTAAAACACGTGATAAATAATCAATTTTTTCTTGAACCCTTGGATCCTTGGAGTTGTATTCCAGTACATATGGTAAGCAGATACCATTTAACAAACCATGACCAAAATCAAACATGCCACCAAAAGCATGAGAAATACCATGTGCCATACCGAGTCCAACATTTTGGAAAGCCATACCAGCTAAAGCCTGGTAATTATGAACTTTTTCTCTTGATTCGATATTACCTGTATGGTAGGATTCTCTTAAATGTTTTAAAAGTCCCTCAATAGCACCTTTAGCCATAGCTTCAGTGAAATCATCTAAGTTGTGGTTTATATAGCACTCAAGGGCATGAGTTAAAGCGTCTAATCCCGTTTCAGCGACTATATTCTTGGGCATGGATAATGTTAATCTAGAGTCTAGTATTGCCATGTCAGGTATAAACCCAATAGATTTTAAACCTATTTTTAGGTCTAAATCATTAAAGGTAATAACAGCAGCCTTTGTTACCTCTGTACCAGTACCAGATGTTGATGGTATGGCAATAAAATCAGTTTTTCTTTTATAATTTGAAATATCCTTTTTTAATACATTTTTAAAATTTAGGGATTCGTAATCATAAAATAAAGTCATTACTTTTGCTGCATCTATTGGCGAACCGCCACCGATACCAAGAACAAGATCCGGTTCAAAATCTTTCATTTCAATAACACCTTTGTCAACAATTGTTGTATCTGGATTTTTTTTAATACCTGAAAATATCTTAATTTTTTTATTTGAAAAAATATTTTCTATCTCTTTTATACTACCATTTTTAAAGGCAGAGCTACCACCTGTGACTATGAATATTCTTTCGTAATTTAGTGTCTTCATATAATTAATAGCATTCTTTCCAGTAACTAATTGGTCACCATAAAATTTTAGTGCTTTCATTATTCATCTCCTTAGTTTTCACCTTCTTCAATATAATTATTGAATATTTCTAGTTTGTCATCAAGATCATTAGCTTTGGAAAATCCTAATCTAAAATCAGCACCTTCAGAGGCTTTATTTGAATAATTACTGAAAATAATTTTGTTTTCAATAGCTAACTTATCTACCATATATTCAGCACTTAATTTATTCATAATAATCAAATCAACATTTTCTTTTAATAATTGTTCTATTAAAATTTCTTCACTAGAATATTCATTCTTTTTAATTCTGTTATTTTGGTCAAAAGCATTAAAATATTTATAATCTGTTAAATAGCCAACAGTATACCCTTCAATAGCCTTTAATGTATTAATTGAAAAGTTATTAGTCGATTTATACAAAAATACATATTCACTATAAGTACGATAAGGCTCAGAAAAATCCATGATTGATTCTCTCTCTTTGTTGTATGAAATAGACGGCACAACATCTACAGCACCCGTCTTAAGCATTTCTAAAGACATATCCCACGAACAAATGAGAAACTTCAAATCAATATCCGTATTTTTATAGGCATCTTTAATTACCTGCACATCTATTCCTGACAAATTACTATTTTCAAATGTTATATAAGGTGCATAAGGACTAGAAGCAATTACAAGAGTATTCTGAGATCTGGTAAGATCATAGAAGTTAAAACTTTCATGTTCAAGGGTATCAATTCTTTTGTTAAGTTTCGAAAGGGCACCTTTTTCTTCTTGAATACTGTTTGTAATGCTTTGAACATTTCTTACAACTTCATTCACTGCCGAGGAAAGTTCCGATAATAAATTATTAGTTGCATCTAGTATTTGATCCGTTTCCTCAGATACCTTACTGCTCTCTTCTGTAATTTCTAAAACATTTTTAAATATTTTCTCAACATCATTCAATTGTTTAAAGCTTTTTTCTATAGATGAAACTGCTTGAACAATTAAATTGCCAATACTTCCTAAGTCATTTTGAGTGTTTTCAGAAATACTTGCCATGGATTGGATGCGGCCGGTTAATTTTTCTGCAATGCCTTCTGTCTCAGTAGCTAGCTTTCTAATTTCGTCAGCAACCACTGCAAAACCTCTCCCATGTTCACCTGCTCTCGCCGCCTCAATAGAAGCATTTAATGCTAAAAGATTTGTTTGAGAACTAATTTTTAATACATCATCAACCATAGCTTTTGATTCATTTGTTGCCTGGTCTAACTCTTCAACATTAGAATTTATAGCACCAATTTTTTCAGTTACTTGCCTAATTTGCTGTATATCTTCATTTGCAGTTTCTCTATAGTCTAACAGAACATCATAAGACTTTGTATTTCCTTCTTTAATTTTTATAATTGATTTCAAATTTTTTTCAAATCCATCGGATAATTTTGAGAAATACTCTTCAAAATCTATAAAACTAGCTAACTGTTCTTCGGTAATCGCCGATGTATCCACTAAATTTTCCATAATTTCATCAAGTGCAATGAATGTTTTATCCATTAAAAAAGAAAACTTTGTTATTGAGTCAATAAAAACCCTTGAGTGGTTTTTAACTTTCTCAAAATACTCATCTTGATTCCTCTCATCATCCACTATATTCTTTTCTTCAAGTTTCTTCTGTGACTTATTCTGAAATAATTTAAACATGAATGGTTCCCCCTTCATTCATCTGATACTTCTATAACTCACTAAACACATTATATCACAATGCATTTAGGATAGAAGTTTAATTTTGATTGGTATAAACAAAGCCGAAAGCTTAGCTTTCGGCATCATTATTAAGGCAATTCTATTATCTGGTTTTCAAATATTAAATTTGGGTCTTCTAAGTTGTTAAACTCTACTATTTTATCAACTGTTGTCTCATGTGCTTGTGCAATTTTCCATAAAACATCATTTTCTTGAACTCTATATTCAGTCATTTTAACTTTAGATTCTACTGAATTTCCAATAATTATATTAATAGGTTTTATATTTAGAATAACATTTTTAAATGAATATAAATCTGCTGCGCCACTTTGACTCCAGTAACCTTCTGTATCTGTTGATTTACTAAATTCAAATTCATAACCTGTTGAACTGTCATTAAAGAGATATGTTTTTACTCTATCTGAAGCTTCGTTGTCTATCAAATTATAGGCTATCATATGTTTCAACGAACTATCAGCATCTACAGCTCCACTTATTACAGGATTTTCTCTGCTAAAATACTCATAACCAATTGTTGTGTATTTACTATCATCCATTTCGAAAGAATCATCATTTAAATTGAATGCATCATTTGGTTCTAAATAACTGATACGAATACCTCTGTATTCCTTATTTTCTTTAATGGCTTCCCTTAAATCAACAACTACCACACCATTTTCACCTTTTACAGAAAGTTTATTATCTTCTGATGTATATATTAAAGCAGTATTTTCTTCTATTCCAAAATTTATTGGATATTCTTCTTTATGTTCATACCCAGTGACGATTAATCTCCCCAGTCTACCTTTTCGATCAAAATGTTGATCTATGATCCCTTCTTTAAAGAAGCCGAGTCCCTTTGTTATAACCAATCCCCCTTGGTCCTGATAATCTAACGTCGAATCATCAAATTCATCTGTGTGACCAAGAGTTAAAGCACCATAACTGTCACCACCAGCAATCATAATTTCACTCATAATAGCAGCCCCAGCAGATGTACCACCGATGACGCCTCCCTTTTGATAGACTGACCATATACTTTCAAGAACAGGTGTATTATTGCCTGAATTATCTAATAAAGCTTGAGTAATTCTTAATTGGTCACCACCAACAAACCAGATACCTGTATATTCTTTTATTTCACTGGCAAGTATCTCATCAGATGCATTATTATACCAAGATGATTCATCAATTTCATCTGTTCGACTATCGTCTTTAATGGCAATTGGTATCAACTTTACCTGGCTCTCTGATAAACCCCTTGATGTCATATCTTCAATGAATAACTGAGTATATTTGTGGGGACTACCACTGGCAACTGGTATAATGCCAATCTTAGCCTTTTCTGTTCCGCCAGCCAATCGAATAAATTCTTCATATACAGCATCGTTGTCCCCTCTTAAAGCACCCCCAACCATTAATAAACTTCCTTCTTCCAAATTAGCAAATGAAAAACTAGTGAATAATAAAACTAAAACTAAACTAATAAATAAATATTTTTTCATGGTCCCCCTCCTATTATACAAATTCCACTACTTAATTAATATTGCAATTTTTATACCATCAAATATGTCATTTTAAAGGAGAATTTCTCATAAATAATAAAATAGTGGTGATTATAGGTTTTTGAAGCCACCTATAGTCACCACTAGTAACCATGAATAGAGGTCTAGTTAGAAAAGCCTAAATTAAAAGCTTTATAGTTTAATTGAATAGCTTTTTCTGGAACAAAATCTTTAATGGATTCTCGCCAATACTCCTCGTCAATTTTAAACTCATCGGATAACAATGCTTTTGCTAACATACCAATTAAAATAACATTTGCTATTTTTTCATTTCCAATTCTTACTGCTTCCTTTGCTGCATTAATTGAAAGAATCTGATATTCTTCATTTAATGCTTCTATAGCTTCTGATGGATAATCTTCAACCTCCTGTTGAACTAGTACAGGATTAATATGCTTTTCATTTAATAAAATTTTTCCCTGTTCTTTCAACATATGATGCCATCTTAAGGCCTCCAAAGGCTCCATTGCTAATAAGTAGTCACCCTGACCTTCTCGTATATTAGGTGAATAAACTTTGTCTCCAATCCTAACATTTCCCCAAACCATACCACCTCTTTGAGATAAACCAACCACATCATTACTTTTTACTTCATAACCAGCTTTTAATGCGGCTTCACAAATTATATCAGTCATTAATACTAAACCTTGACCACCCATACCAGATAACAGTATATTTTTATTCATCTTCAACCTCCAGTTCAGTAGAAAGTTTAATTGCATTTACAGGACATACTTGTGCACAAACGCTACAACCGACGCACATATCTTGATCAATAGAAGACTTCAATTTATCAATATTATGATACTTTTTCATTTCTAATGGTGGACAACCAGTATGAATACAGTTGCGACAGCCAATACAAACAGTTGGATCAACATAGTAATAAGGTTTATTTAATTTATATTTTAAAGCGCAAGGACCATTTAAGACAAATATTGAAATACCTTTTTTTCCAATTGCATTATTTATTTTTTCTTTCGCTTTTTTATAATTGTATTGATTTATTTCTTCAACCTCTTCAAAACCAATTGTTTCCAGAAGATCTTTTATACTCACTTTTAGATCATTTTTTGAATTAAAACGTCCTGAGCTACCATTGTGCTGGCCACCAGTCATTGCAGTTGTACGATTATCTAAAATCAAGAACGTTACATTTTCTTCACCATCTGATTGATGAAGCAAATTAATAAATGATGGAATGCCTGAATGAAAAAAGGTCCCATCTCCAATAACACTAACAATTGGTTTATCATTATTTTTTCTAGATTTAATCAATCCTTTTGTAATACCAACACTAGCACCCATGCTTATAATTGAATTTGACTGCTCAAATGGCGGTAATGCTGCAAGTGAGTAGCAGCCAATATCTCCAATAACTAAATCAGCTTTTGATTTTTTTACAATATCAAAAGTACTTCTATGAGGACAACCAGTACAGAATACAGGATGTCTCGCAACAACAGGTTCAGATTCAATTGTCTTCTGATTAATTTTATTAATAACAGCTGCCCCTTCAAGACCTTTCTCTATAGCTTCTATACTTAATTCTCCAGTTAGAGAAAAATACTCTTTTCCTTTACAAACAACTCCCATAAGTTTTAATTCATTTTCAATAAAAGGTGTCATTTCTTCAATGACGATTACTTCGTCATAATCAGCAGTAATTTCTATAGCTCTTTTCTTAGAAATTGGATAAATTAGTCCTAATTTCCATATACTTACATCTAAATCTAATTCTTTTAAATTTTCATATAAGAGACCGGAAGTAATAATCAGAACGCCTTTGTCTTCAGTGGGCTCATATATATTTAATGAAGTATCATAAGCATAAGCTTCAACGGCCTCTAGCCTATCTTTCATATAAGTTTGTTGCGATTTTGCATTTGACGGTATCATACAGTATTTTTCTGGTTTTTTTTCCATACCAGGTATATCATATTCAACTCGGTCATTTAAAGTAACAATACTTCTGCTATGACATAATCTTGAAGTGATTCTAAGCATCATGGGTATATTATACTTTGAACTTAAATCTAAAGCTTTTTTTGTAAACTCAAGTGCTTCTTGACTATTACTCGGATCAACTATTGCCATATTTGCAAATTTACCTAGGTTTCTATTGTCTTGTTCATTTTGAGAACTGGACAGCCCCGGATCATCTCCAGTTACCAGTAAGAATGGTCCCTGAGTTGGTATTTCAGTAAATGCCATTAAAGGGTCTAAACTAATATTTAGACCAACATGTTTCATTGCCACCATTGCTCTAGCACCGTTAAATGAAGCACCTATAGCAACTTCTAAAGCAACCTTTTCATTCGTAGAAAACTCAGAATAAATCTCGTCATACTGATTCACAGCACTTAAAATGCCAACAGTAGGCGATCCAGGGTAACTAGAAGCTAATACACCTCCTGCTTCATAAAAACCTCGTGCAATTGCCTCATTGCCTGTCATCATCATCTTTTTCATTACTTCCCCCCAAGCTATTCTATCTATAATCCTATGACTCAAATAATGCCCAATAGTCTTCGCCCCAATGTTCTTTTATAAACTCATCTCTACCAGAAATTGAGCGATCCTTCTTGTATGCTTTTTCTTCTTTTTTATAGTAATCTTGATGGTATTCTTCAGCATCATAAAATGGACTTGCTGGTAGAATTTTTGTAACAATTCCTTCATCAAATTTGCCCGATGCATCTAGTGATGCTTTTGATTTCAAAGCAAGTTCTTTTTGTTTATCAGTCGTATAAAATATAGCTGATCGATAGGATTTTCCTCGATCATGAAATTGTCCACCATCATCTGTCGGATCAATTTGCATCCAAAAAGCTTTCAATAATTTTTCATATGAAATCACATCCGGATCAAAAACAATCTTTACGGCTTCATAGTGCTCTGTTTCTTGAGATTTTACACGTTCATAAGTGGCATTTTCTTCTGTATCTCCAATGTATCCTGACCGAACAGAAGCAATACCTTCTAACACATGAAATGGTGATACCATACACCAAAAACAACCCCCTGCAAATATTGCAATTTCTATTTTATTATCTCTAATCATTTTTTCTCCTTCTAAATTTTAGCTTTCTAATAAAGACTCAACCATATTCATTTTTTCTCGAACATCATTGGAAGATAATTTTGAATCGCTACCAGAAAAATACCCATCTATTTCATCTAAAATAGACATAATAAAATTACTACTAGAAAGACCGCTTTTTTCAATAGAGTCCTTTGCTGTTTTTATCCAGTTACGACATTGAACATTTTGGCTTTGTTCACTCATGTTATTTTTAATATAACTTAAAGAAAACAATACCATTTCTTTAGATTTTTGATCCATACATTTCCTCCTTATTAATTTACTATTATACATTATATATTTTCTATAATGTAATTGCACGTTTCAATCATAGGATATTTATAGTATATTTATGAATCAATTCGATTGGATGATAAGACATTTTAGAGCGTCTTAAGCCTTCAATTCCTAAATCTTGCTCACGATTAACATAAGTAAACGTCTGATCAATGTGTTTCAAATGTTCATTACTTAAAATATTATAAATACCACTAAATTTTGTATCGCCTTTTTCAAAATGGATAACAATCGTTTCAGCATTTAATTTTTCTGAAATAGTGAATCCAGCAAACGCATTGTTGACACGAATGATTCCCCCTTGACAATCAAGTAGATGATAATTATCTAATACTGCTTTAATCGCTCTTCTTTCATGCTTTAAATTTTCAATACCCTTACAATTATTTTCTTCGCACCACTGATCAGCAAATAATCGACAGTCATCAAGATTTTTCTCATTGATTCCTTCGTAGACCCACTCTTCATATGTCTTAAGAAACTTATTAATTCTATTTTTCTTTTTATGAAACTTGTTCCCCTGAAGATTTAATAAATCATCAAATAAATAGATATAGTCCGATGAATCTCTATTTGTAGTGACTTTATAAGTAAAAGCATCATCAGCAATAATTTTTTCTTTTATCGATTCAGATGCTTTTTTTATAACAAAATCAAAATCACCTGCGCGACAATAATTACTCAACTTTTTTACACTATTATGAATTTTTTTAGTATAATCACCAATAGGTGGCGAAAAATAAGTTTTTCCTGCCATGGTTTGATTCATAATCCATAAAAAATCTTCAACAATTGCAAACTTAAAGCCGTACTTTTCACGCCAGGCATATAAATTAGTGAAGCTTAACTCGGATACTTTACTATTAAAAAAACTAAGATATTTATTAATAGTTTCTTTATCTTCAACTGTTATTTCTTTAAATTTAATCATTTTTTCACCTCATAAGATTGTTACCCAATTATCTTAAGGTTTAACAATCTAAAATAGATTACTTGATAATTTTCTAATTAGTGATAAAATTAAATATAGGAGGGATAACATATGAATGATAATTTAAAAGTTTTAGAGTATGCAATGGAAATGGAAAAACAAGGAAGAGATTTTTATTTAAAGAACAAAGATATGATTAAAGATTCTAAAGGAAAAGACCTTTTTGAAGAATTAGCTGCTGTAGAAGCTGATCATTATGAATTACTAAAAAAATATCATAACTATTTATCAGAAGAAGAACAAGGGAAACCCCTTAATCTAGAAGATGAATCAAAAATATTTGAAAAACAATTAGAAGAATCAAATATTAACTTTGATACCCTCAATGGAAGTGACCTAGCAATTATGCGAATGGCATATATAATTGAAAATGATTTTGCCGAGTTTTATAAAAACGCTGCTCAATCAACTGAAGATGCTGCCGTTAAAGAACTATTAGAAGAGTTAGCCGAATGGGAAAATGGCCATCGAAAAGTCTTCTATGATCGATTCAATAACATGATGCAACAAAATTGGTTTAAGCAAAATTTTGCACCATTTTAAGCAAATTTAAGAAGCGGTGATTATTCACCGTTTTTTTTTTCAATAAATAAATTGATTATTAAAATTTAAGTCGGGTATTATTACAAATGTAGATTAAAGAAGGAGGAATTTTAATGAAAATTGGTTTAATAGGGTTAGGGAAAATGGGTAAAAACCTTGCTTTAAACATGATAGATCATGGTGTAGAGGTGATTGGTTACAATCGTTCAAATGAAAAAACAAAAGCTATGGTTAAAGATGGGTTAATTCCAGCCTATTCAATAAAAGAATTAGTTGATCAACTAGATGAGGATAAAAAAGTTGTATGGCTAATGGTACCAGCTGGTAAACCAGTTGATGAAAACATAGATGAAGTGATTAGGTATATGAACCCTGGTGACATCATCGTAGATGGTGGTAACTCAAATTATAAAGATACATTAAGAAGAAATACTGAATTGAATAATAAAGATATTTTTCTAATTGACGCCGGTACAAGTGGTGGGACAGACGGTGCTAGAAAGGGTGCATGTATAATGGCTGGTGGTGATGAAGAAGCCATCGAGTATCTTAATCAAGTTTTCACTGATATTTGTGTAAAAGATGGGTTTCAACATATGGGAAAAACAGGATCAGGTCATTTTGTAAAAATGGTTCATAATGGTGTAGAATACGGTATGATGCAAGCAATTGGTGAAGGTTTTGAAATTCTTAACGAATCTCCTTTTGCACTTGACTTTAAAAAAGTTTCAAAAGTTTGGAACAATGGCTCAATAATTAGTGGTTACTTAATGGAAATGACAGAAAATGCATTTATCCATAATGACAACTCACTAGCCTCAATAGCTCCAACAATTGATTCTTCTGGTGAAGGTTTATGGACAGCAATTGAAGCTTTAAATTTACGTGTCGCTGCTCCAGTTATTACTACTGCATTGTTTACAAGATTTGATTCTAAACGAGATAATTCTTTTAGAAATCGTTTAATTGCAGCACAAAGAAATGAGTTTGGTGGACATAAACTCCATAAAAAGGATGATTAGATGAAAAATATATTAACAATTTTTGGCGGGTCGGGTAACCTTGCTTATTTAAAACTTTACCCTGCTCTGTTAAACTTAGACCGACTTGATCAGTTGCCTGATAGTTTTCGTATACTAGCTGCAGCACGTTCAAAACGTAGCAATGAAGAATTTCGTTTAGAAATTAAAAAAAGATTACAGTTAGTTGAGTCAGATCCAATCATTCTAGATAGATTTTTAGAGCGAATAACATATATTTCACTTTCATTTAAAGATTTAGAAGATTATTCAAGATTAAAGAAAAGAATTGACACTTTAGATAGTAAGTATTCAATCGAAAATAATAGGATTTTTTATCTTGCTACTTCTCCAGATTTCTTTAGTATTATTACTAAGAATCTATCTGATCAAAATATGATTAATCAAGAGACTGGTAATCAGAAAATTGTAATTGAAAAACCTTTTGGAACGGATTTTGAAAGTGCAAAAGATCTTAATGATCATTTATTAGAATTTATTCATGAAGAAGATATTTATAGAATTGATCATTATTTAGGCAAAGATATGATAGCCAATATTCTTTATCTTAGATTTTCTAACCCAATATTTAGTGGTGTTTGGAATAAAGATTATATTGATAACGTACAAATTGTTGCTTCAGAAGAAATTGGTATCCAAGACCGAGGTAGATACTACGACGACTCCGGTGCTTTAAGAGACATGGTTCAAAATCATCTACTACAAATCTTGGGAACTGTAGCCATGGAAATGCCAGAT
>DATFJG010000084.1:0-10863 GCA_035269305.1 Clostridia bacterium | reverse complement strand
ATTAAAGGGGGAAAATAAAATGAATGAAGAACAAGAATTTTTAGAGGAATTACAAGAATTTTTAGAGGAATTATTCGGAAGTCAAGAAGGTTTTGATGAATTTAATCCTGAATCAGAATTAGAAAAAGCAATAAAAAAGTTTAAAGATTCAGCAATTAAGATTAATGAAAATTGGGATAGAAGCCTTAATGAAACATATCCATTTCAAGAAAATTTTGAAGAACTGATTTTAAAAATAATTGAGTGGAAGGTGAGCAAAATGAATAATGATATAAATTTAGAGGATTTAAATATTTATAGAAAATTCAACTGTAATTTTGGAGAACATAAGCAAGGGGAAATAATAAAAGTAGATGATGAAGAAAATATAAACTGCCAAACTTTAGTTAATAATTTCGGATATTCAGATTTTAATGAATACGAAGCAAGTTTCCATTATTATTATATGGGGGCAGATGGAGAATTACACCCATTCCGATTTAAACAAGAACCAACTGCTATTGATTCGGAATTAATAGAAGTAAAAGTAATGTCAGAGAGAGGGATTATAATAGAAACTGGATTTTACAGAAATCATTAAGGGGGAATAAAAATGTTAATTAAGTTAAATGAATATATAAAAATTAACGGTAAAAAAGTATTAAAAATAAAAACCGATAAAATATATTCAATTGATAAAAATAATATTATTATAAAAATAAATGAAAAACCTAAAATGATTAAAATTTATAAAATACACAGTATAGAGGGGGTTTAAAAATGGAAAAATTATTAAAAAAATTAGAAGAAAATTATAACTTTGATGAATTGAGTAATGAACAAAAAGCAGAACTAGAAATAATAGAAGATAAAATAAGTATGATACTTGCAGGAATAGAAGCGGGAATAGAAGCGGGAATATTAAATAAAATAAATAAATTAAACTATAAAGAACTACAATTATTACTAATATTCATAAAAGGATTAAAAAAAGAGGAGGGCTAAAAATGCTTGAAAGTTTAATTAATAACTGGAATTTGTCTAAAGATCAAGAAGGAATTTACAGAGGACATCGACAAGATTTATCAAGAATAGCTATTAATCCTGTATTAGTTAGAGTATTAAAGAATAAAGGTTTTGAAAGAGTTGAAGAATTTTCAACAGGACATAGAGAAATATATAAAAATGATGATTTGAAGGCTATATTTACTTATTGTGAAGGTGATTTATCTTTAAAAACTGCCGACACTCAAGAGGACTATCAAACTATGTTCAATGATATGGTTAAATTTTATCAAAAATATATGTAAGGAGTGAATAAAAATGTTTGAAAGTTTAAAAGAACAGATTAAAAGATTGATAATTAAAAATGATAATGGTGTGAAAAAGATCATAGATTTTGCTGGTAAGGAATATGGATATTTTTATTTCTATTGTCAAACTGAATCTGATGAAAAAATAATTGTAGCAGTAAATCAAACCAATGTAGAAGATTCTACGAAATATTTTTTTAAAAAAATAACTGATCTAGGAAATTGGCATAGACTTACAGCAGATCATTCAACTAAAATTGCTAAATAAATTTTTAAAACTATAGGAATAAAACCCTCTGTACCTAAATTTATCTCAAAGAAGGTGATAATCATCTCAAAATAAAATTATTAAATTTTGTGAAAGAGGGAGGAAGGAGGTGGGATTATACTTATTAAAATATTTGATATTAAACAAAAACAAAAACAAAAACAAAAACAAAAGGAGAATAAAAATATGAAAAATATTAAATTAAAAGATGTTAAAAATATAGTTATGGAGATTTTTGAAATTGCTTTAGATAATGATAATGATGATATCTTTGTTGAATATGCTCCACATACAGACGAATTATCAATTACCTGTTATGAAGGTAAATGGTCACCTGATAAAAGGGCACATAAAAGAAAAAGATTTGATATATATCTTGATAAAAAAGATTCTGATCAGAAACTTTTAAAAGCAATTAATTTCTTAAATAATAAAGGTAGAGGTGATTTATAATAAGCAAACTAAAGATTGCTAATACAAGTTGAAATAATTATATATATATGTTATAGTATTATTATACTATAATAAATAAGTGAAGGGGGATTAAAATGAAGAGGATAAAAACAGAGGAAGATACAAAAACAACTGTTTATATTGATGCTCAACTTTATCGTGAAGCTAAAAGCATAATGGCACTTAAAGATGATAGTTTGAAAGATCTTGTTAATGAAAAATTAGAAAATTATGTAAAAGAAAATAGGTAAAATTTTGAATAAATAGAATACAAATTATATAATGTATTTAAGGAGGTCAATGTTGAAAAATGAATAGTTGTAAAGCTTTTATAAAAGGGGACCGAATAGGTCTGAAAATTCCTTATAAATATCGGAATATGGCAAAAAAGATTCCAACTTATAGATGGAATAGTAAAAAAAAGATTTGGACCTATAATTTGAGTCCCCTCCTTGCTTATAAAATTACAAAATTAAATTTAGAAGTTGAAACTACAGAGGATTTTAATGAGTTAGTTAAGACAGCAAAACAAGTAAAAAAGGCTCAAAAGTTAAAAGGAAAAGAGGATCTACCAGAAATTCCTAATACTAAATATCCAGCGTGGACACATCAAAAACAAGCTTATCATTTTGCTAAAAATTTACATTCTACTATGTTAGCTATGGATATGGGGACAGGTAAAACAAAAGTTGCTATTGATCTTATAGTTAATCGCAAACACTCTAAAACTTTAGTTGTATGTCCTCTTTCAGCAATATCTGTATGGCCTAAGGAGATTGAAAAACATACTAAAGGGAATATATCTATTAGATCAATCCCTCTTAATGCAGGTAGCACAGAGAACAGAATGGAGTATATGAATCTTGAATTAAGAAAAGCAGAAGCTAAAAATCAACAAGCAGTAGTGATCTTAAATTATGATATTATATATCGTGATAATGTTAAAAAAGAACTAGAAAAAATAGATTTTGATTTTATGATCGCTGATGAAAGTCACAGGATTAAAGCACCGGGTGGTGCTCAAAGTTTAGCTTGTTATCGAATAGGTAAAAAAATTCCTTATAAATTAACACTTACAGGAACACCTATGCCTCATTCTCCATTGGATATTTATGCACAATATAGATTTCTTGACCCAGCTATCTATGGTAGCTCTTTTAATAGATTTAAAAATAGATATGGGATATATGGAGGATATGGAGGATATGAATTACTGGGATTCCAAAATCAAGAAGAAATGAATTCTAAATTTTACTTTATTGCTTATAAATGTGATAGTGATGAAGTACAAGATCTACCAGATAAAATAGATATTACAAGAACTGCAAAATTATCTAAAAAAGCTGAAAAGAAATATAATGAATTGTCAAGTATGTATTATACTCAATTTAAAGATGGAGAAGAACTCACTGCACTTAATGCTTTATCAAAACTTTTAAGATTACAACAATTGACTTCCGGATACCTTCCAGATGATGATGATAAAATCCATATTTTAGATTCCTCAAAACAACAATTGTTAGATGATATTATGAAAGATTTATCACCCGAAGAACCACTCGTAGTTTTTGCTAGATTTACTTATGATCTCAAAAAAATCAGAGAAGTAGCAAAAGATAATAATAGATCTTATGCTGAATTATCTGGAAATAGTGATGATCTAGAAGAGTGGCAAAATGGAGAATATAATGTGATTGGTATTCAAATAAAATCTGGTAGTTTAGGAGTGGATTTAACTAGAAGCCGGTATGCTGTATATTATTCAATGGGATACAGTTTAGGGGATTATAAACAATCAAGAAAAAGAATCCATAGGCCGGGGCAAAATAAAGATACTAGGTTTATTCATTTATTAATAGAAAATACTGTAGATATTAAAACAATGAACGCTATTAAACAAAAAAAAGAAATTATAGATTACATTTTAGAAGAAATAAAAACAGGGCAAGAAGGGAGAATCTAAAGTATGAAAGTTTATTGTGATAATTGTGATAATCAATTTGAGTTTAAAATACACAAGAAAAAGGTAGCTGAAGGAATTTTTGAATATTATACTGAATGTCCAGAATGTAAAAAACAATATCATTCTTATTATGAAAACAAAAAAATAAAAAAAATAATTGATAAAAATAGAGAGATCAGCAAAACAGTTAAAGGATATGACACTTTAGAAGAAAGTGCAAAAATTTTAAAAAAATTTCAAGATAATAAAAAACAAATAGAAGCAGAACAAAAAAAGATCCAAAAGGAGTTAGACGAAATTGAAAAAAAATAACAAGAAATCTTGGATCATACAGGTAAACTGCAAATTTTATGAATCTAAAGAATGTAAATACTGGCAAAAGTCTGATAATTACTGTCACCACCCTGAAGTTAACGGTAAATGCTGTAAAGAAAAATGTCCTTTTAAAGTATAAAAAAGCTTGTAATATTAATATATATATGTTATAATATATATAGAAGGTTAAAAAGGAGGTGGTGTAAATGAGCGAAGAAAGTTTTATTAATCTTGCTGAAAAATACGCAATATTAGATAAAGAAAAAAGAGAACTTAAAGATCAGCTTGATGAGATTAAAGAAGAAATGAATAAAGTCGAGGAAAAACTTTTAAAATTTTTCGAGAAAAAAGGAATTTCAAATATCAATATAGCTGGTCGAACTGTTTATATCCATAGACAATTATGGGCTGGATATAAAAACAATATGGAGCAAGCAGTAGTAGCACTTAAAAAGGCGGGATTAAATGATTATGTGAGGGAAAATTTTAACACACATTCTTTGTCTGCATATTTTAGGGAAGTTTATCGAGATAGAGAAGAAGAATCAGAAGGTGTGATTGATCCCGAAGAAATCCTTGATCCAGATCTTAAAGAAGAAATAAAGTTATCTGAAAGAGTACAATTAAGATCTAGGAAATCATAGAAAAAACCCACTTATCAAAAGTGGGCAAAAGGAAGTATTTGCTCTGAATTTAATCAGAACAAAGAGCAGAATATCTTTTAAGATATTCTATGATTAAGGTATTAATTCTTGGAGGTCAATTATCTACCTTATGTATATTTTAACATTATAATTTTATTATGTCAACTCAAACATTAAAAGGAGGATATTAAATGAGCAAAAAAGAAAAAGCTGTTGTTGAAGTAAAGGATTATTCATTAATGGAAATGAACGCTGAACATCTAACAGAAGTTTTATCACAAAATATTGGTGATGGGGGATTATCAAGGTTTGATCTTGACACTGTAAAGGTACCTTCTGGTGGTGCAACTACTTGGGAAATTCCAACTCTAGAAGGTGAAGATAAATCAGAAGAAATTACTGGTATCTTGGTTTTTTGGAAAGATGTTAGAGCATATTGGGAAGCTGAATATGATGGATCAAGTAATCCACCAGATTGTTATTCTGATGATATGAAAATAGGAGTTGGAGAACCGGGAGGAAAATGTTCAGAATGTCCTTTTGCAGAATTTGGATCAGCTGACAAAGGTGAAGGTCAAGCTTGTAAACAAATTAGAATCTTATTTATGATTAGAAAAGATGATATTTTGCCACTTACTATTCCTGCCCCACCAACAAGTGTAGGACCTATAAAAAAATACTTTATGAGATTAGCAAGTAAAGGTATCCCTTATTATTCTATAGTCACAAAATTAAGTTTAGAAAAAGCTACTAATGCTAATGGTATAAAATATTCTAAAATTAAACCTGATTTTGTTGAAAAGCTTAATAAAAAAACAACTCAAAGGATAAAAGAATATCAAGAAAGTATAGAACCAATGCTCACAGAAGTCCAAATTGAAACTTTAAATCCAGATGATATAGAAGTAGAAGAATAATTATAACTCTATAGGGGGTAGGAATACCCCCTTTTTTATAACATTATTAAATTTAGGAGGAGAAGTATGAATGAAATCAGAAAATTTTTAAAAAATTTATTTGAGGATAAACCAGATAATACTTATATGCTGATTTGGACTTTGCCGGATAAAAAAAGTAGATGGTTTGTTAAGATAGATAATGCTGTAAAAGCTGTTAAAAACCTTTTAAAAGAGGATAAAAAATATAATATATATGCCGGTGTAGGATTGGCTGAAAAAAACAAAGTTGATGATCTAGGTATGAAAAAAGAAATTAAAAGATGTAAAGCTAGAGAAATAAAAGGAATTTCTAGTTTATGGGCTGATGTTGATGTTGCCGGTGAAGGACATAAAAAAGAGAATTTACCACCGACAAAAAAAGAAGCTAAAAAACTTCTTAATGATCTACCTTTAAAACCTTCAATAATTGTTGATTCTGGACACGGTCTACAAGCTTGGTGGTTATTTAAAGAAGGTTGGATCTTTGATAAAGGGCAAGAGCGAGAAGAAGCTTCAAGTCTTGCAAGGCGTTGGATTTATACTATCAAAGAACAAGCTAAAAAATATAATTGGGATATTGATGCGACTACCGACCTTTCAAGAGTTATGAGGGTGGCTGGAACATTTAACAACAAAACTGAAAAACTACCTGTAAAAATTATAGAACAAAATAGCAATAGATATAATCCTACAGAATTTGAACCATTTTTAGTGGACATTGAAAGAATGACATTAGGTTTTAACACTTCTGGGCTACATCAAGAGATTGATGACCTAGATCTTAAAAAAGATGCACACCCACCTTTTGATAAGTGGGAAGCACTTAGAAGTATAGAGCCTAAAGTTTTAAATTCTTGGGAGCATAATAGAGATGACTTACAAGATCAGTCAGCAAGTTCTTATGATATGAGTTTAGCTGTGTTTTGTGCTATGGCTGAATGGTCTGATAATGAAATTGCACACTTATTAATCGCTCATAGAAGGAAAAATAATGAGGACTTAAAATTAAGACAAGATTACTATAAAAGAACAATAGCAAAAGCCAGAAAAATGGCTAGCAAAAATCAAGCAGAAAAAAATATAGATAAAATAATAGATACTGCTGATAAAGTTGATCAAGAAGGAAATGATATTGAACAAGCAGAAGTAAAGAAAGCGACATTAAATGTAATTTCTAATTTGTTTGGTGTTCAGATAAATAAATTTATAAAATTTACATCAGATCCACCTCAATACAGAATTGAAACTGAAAAAGGAAATATTATGATGGGTGGAGCCAGCAGTATTTTAAGACAATCTACTTTTAGAGCTAATATTTTGGCTGCCACTAATATTGTAATACCTAAATTCAAAGGTAAAAAATGGGATAATATAATTCAAGCTTTAATGAAAGGGTGCACAGAAGAAAGTCTGGGAGAAGAAGCAACCAATCAAGGAACTGCTAGAGTTTGGATAAATAATTATTTAAGTGATAAAACTATTTTAGAAGAAAAAGAAGAAGCAGTTAAACACGAGCTTCCTTTTAAAGATAATGAAAAAATATATATATTTGGAAGCGATTTTAGGGAATGGTTAAAAATCAATCAAGAAAAAATTAATTCAAAAGAAATGGGAGCAATATTAAGATCTTATAATTGTGAACCAGTAAAGATTAATGTTGAGCTTAATGAAAGTAGAACAACTAGAGGAGTTTGGAAGCTTCCACAGCAATTAATACAATCATATAAATAATACCTATAATACGCGAGAGATTATTTTTTAGATTTTTTTTAAAAAACGAAAATGAGTATTTAAGTATTCATTTTAAAACAAATACTGCTATAATAACAATTATAGATACTTTTTTTGAATAATTAAGTAATTACTCATAAATATTTAACTACTTATACCAAATATGTAAAAATTTTACATATTTAACACCAGTTTTTGAAATATGCTACATTTGCCTGCATTTTTTAAAGTATTTGTTAGCTTCTATATTCCTCTATATATATAGTGTATTTAAAAGGAGGTCAAAGTGAAAATGAATAAAAAATTATTAAGGAAGTTTAAGAAATTATGTATTAAAAAAGGTCAACCTTTAGCACAAACAGAAGTAAACAGAAGTAATGAACTACCTATGGTAACAACTTTAATAAGAAGATTGGATTGTGATAAATATAGTGAAATAGTAATAAAAGCAGGTTTTAAATATTATATAGAAGATGAAGGTTATCCCAAAATGAAACCCGGTCAGTTTTGTGATGATTGTCTTTTATGTCCTGCGACCTGTGGTAGAGATCTAAAGGAATGTAAAAGAAAAGCATTAAAAGAAAAAATATATTTTACAGATAATTATATAAAAAAGGAAGTTAATTATGGGTAAAGAATACAGGGTTTTTGGACCTCCCGGAACAGGAAAAACTACTTTTTTAACAAAACAAGTTAAAAATGCTGTAAAAAAACACGGTAGTGAATCAGTTATTGTTGCTTCATTTACTAATGCTTCGGCAAAGGAGATAGGTAGCAGAGAATTGCCTTTAGATGATAGACAGGTTGGGACTTTACATTCGCATTGTTATAGAGCATTAGATTATCCAGAAGTTGCTGAAGGTAATATAAAAGATTTTAATAAGTTTGCTCCACAATATAAATTATCAACTAAAGAAAAAAAAGATATTGATAATCCAAACTTGGTAGATAATACAGAATCAAAAGCAGATCAGTTATTTCTTAAATATCAAAATCTGAGAGCAAGAATGATAGAAAAAAAATTATGGCCAACTTCAATTTCAAATTTTGCAGAAAAATGGGAGAAATGGAAAAAAGTTAGAGGTTTTGTTGATTTTACTGATATGATATCAATATCTTTAGAAGAAATTGATGGTCCAACTGGTTGTCCTTATATTGCATTTTTTGATGAAGCTCAAGATTTTACACCTTTAGAGTTAGCACTTGTTAGAAAATGGTCTGAAGTTATGGAATGGATAGTTATTTGTGGTGATGATGATCAAAATTTATATGAATTTAAAGGTGCGAAACCAGAAGCTTTTTTGGATCCACCTATACCAGATGATCAAGTTATAATACTTAATCAAAGTTATAGAGTACCTAAAAAAATACAGAAATTAGCAAATAATTGGATTAAACAACTTGCAGTAAGAAAAGAAAAAGAATATAAGCCCAGAGATTTTGAAGGTGAACTCAGAGATCTTAAAAAAGGTAATTGGAAAAATCCAGATCCTATATTTCAAGATTCAGAAAAATATTTACAACAAGGAAAAACAGTTATGTTTTTAACAACTTGTTCATATATGCTTGATAATATAAAAGCAGGTTTAAGAGAGCGTGGAATACCTTTTCATAATCCCTATAGAAAAAAAAGAGGGGATTGGAATCCTTTATCATCTACAAGAGGAACTTCTTCAGTTGAGCGTTTATTGGCATATTATAGAATTTCAAATAAAGTATATGAAGATCAAGCAAGAATGTGGACTTTAGATGATCTAGATAAATTCATTACACTTATAAGATCAAAAAATGTTTTACACAGGGGAGCCAAAACACAACTTTCTAATTTAATATTAAACTTTGATGATGATGAAAATATAGACATAACCAAACCCTTAAGTATAAATAGATTGTTAGATTTTTTTAAAGAAGAAGCTTTAATGAAATTGCTTGATCTTGACATAGATTTCGTTGAACAAAATATATTAGGAAGTAGAAAAAAAGCTTTAGATTTTCCTTTTAAAATTATTAAAAATTATGGTCCGGAAAAATTAAAAGAGAAACCTAAAATAATTATAGGTACAATACATTCTATTAAAGGGGGTGAAGCTGATGTAGTATATCTTTTCCCAGATTTATCATCAAAAGGGATTAAACAATGGTTAAAAACAAAAGGTAAAGATGCTATTATTAGACAATTCTATGTTGGAATGACTAGAGCAAGGGAAAGTTTGATTTTGTGTAATCCAGCTACTAATTATAGAGTACCTTTAAATTCAAAAATGTTCAAATAAAAGGAAGTGTAAAAATGGATAAAAAGAAAATTTATGATCTGGTATTAATTTGTTCTTTGGTTATTATTGTATTGGTGCTGTCTTTTTATATTTCAAATAATGAAAAACAAGAAATGAATGTAGAATATAATATTGATGTTCTTATAAAACAAAAAGAAGTTAATTATTTATATGGTGTGGCTACAGCATATTGTCCTCAATTAGGTGGTATTAATTCTGATCAGAATCCTGAAATTACATCTATAGGTGCTAAAGCAAAAGAAGGTGTAATTGCTGTTAATCCCAAAGTAATTCCTTATAATTCTGAAATAATGATTATTTCAAATAATACAGTTATACGAGGTAAGGCTTTAGATACTGGTGGAGCTATGCGAAAAAATTATAAGCAAGTAGATATATTAATGGAAAATCCAAAAGAAGCAATAAATTGGGGCAGAAAAAATGTTCATATAATATGGTGGTAAAAGGAAGAAGCAAAATGATGAGTGAAGGATATTATCCTATATATAAGAGAGGCTATTTCGCCACGAGAGGCTCAAATTAACCTTATAAGGCTTTATACAGGTATATTATAATATAAATACATTAAGATATAATGAAGTCGGCAAATAGACGCTAATATGGAGCCGAGATGGCAAAAGGAAAAACCAAAACAAACATAAATGTTTTAAGGAGGGATGAGGATGAGTGAAATTAATATAAAAGTAAAAGAAGAAACCATAGAATTTATAGATAAAAATTATCAAACTATGGCTAAGTTTAGAGTTTCAATTCATAATATGCCAATTAGTAATTATGAATATAATCAAATTAAAAATTTATTGGAAACTGCACCAGAATTGTTGGAAGTAGCAGAAATGTTATTGCACGAATATAATTATTATCATATAGCAGAAGAAGAACATACTAGACAAATTTTTGAAAAGGCAAAGAAAGTTGTAGCAAAAGCAAAGGGTGAGATAATAGATGAAACAACCTAACTTAGT
>DATFJG010000083.1:0-3740 GCA_035269305.1 Clostridia bacterium | reverse complement strand
CCTATAAACCTAAAAAATGGTTATTTGAAGGACAAAAGAACGGAGAACATATTTCTTCAAGATCATTACAAAAGGTTTTTAACGTTGCTGTAAAGAAAGCTAAAATCAATAAAGATGTTACTTTTCACAGCCTGAGGCATTATGTGGAGTCTTTAGTTATGGTAATACATTTGAAAAAAGTCACTTATAGGTTAACTTGATCATAAAACACTCACCATAATCATATATAATTACTCATATAAGAATCTATTATTTGAAAGGAGTAATTATTATGATTAAAGAAAAAAGTATTGACTACGCAATAGGAGAAATCTTATCAGAATTGAAAACCAGATTATATTCTGAAAGTACTATCGATTGTTATAAGATTTATTATGGGCAACTTACCAGATATATGAAAGATAAGAATATTTTATGTTTTACTGCTAAAGTAGGACTAGATTTTCTTGAGTTTAAGTACAACTTGAATTTCGATAATTATTATGGAGTATATTCTAGAAAAGTAAATGCAGCTTTACGCTGTATTTATGTTTTAAAACAGTATTATAAATACGGAGAAGTTCATTTAGAAGTGCGACCAATAAAAAAAATTCCACAATGCCCAAAGAAATTTATAGAAGAGTATAATAAATTTACATTGTTACTAAAAGAGAGAGACTATGCTAATACTACTACAGAAGATTTGTTATCAGTTATCAAAAAGCTATTGAATTTTTTAATAGCCATAAAAATAAAAAGTTCAAAGGATATCAAATATAAACATGTTTCGGCATTTCTAACACGTTATGATAACCATTCACCCAAGTATTTTTCAAAAATAGTTTTTTCTTTACGAGTATATCTTAAATTTATTTTTGAAGAAAAATATATAGAAAGAGATTTAAGTCAGAATCTTCCTAAAATCAGGATAATTAGAAATTCTTTCATACCTCCTGTTTGGAAAACTGAAGATGTAAAGAAATTAATGTCTGCTATTGACAGAGAAAATCCAGAAGGTAAGCGCATTTATGCTATTTTATTAATTGTTGTTAGACTTGGTTTAAGACTAAGCGATGTAAAAGATTTGGAGTTAAAAGATCTAGATTGGGAACACAAAAAAATTTCAATAATCATGAAGAAAACGAAAAAGCTATTAGAACTTCCATTATTAGACGATGTTGGATGGGCTATAATTGATTATCTAAAAAATGGTAGGCCTTATACAAAATCAAAAAAAATCTTTGTTAGACACAAAGCTCCATATACGGCATTTAGCCATAGTCATAACTTCGGAAGAACTATCCATAAGTATATGAAGTTAGCCGGAATAAAAATTTCTTCAAAAAATTCATATGGATTACATTCATTAAGAGGAACGCTTTCGCAAACATTATTAAATGAAGAAACACCTTTACCAATTATTTCTGAAATATTAGGGCATCAAAACATCAAAACTACTAGCATTTACATTAAAATTGATATCAAAGGATTAAGAAGATGCATAGTTGACCCGGATGAGGTGTTTAATGATGAAAACTAAATATCTTTGGAAAAGTGATTTTGCATTATTAATTCAAGCACACATAAAAGAAATGAAGATTTCTGGTTTTAGATTTGAAGTGCAGCAAGTATTATTGAGGCATTTCGATGAATTATGTTTTAAACAGGGATATTCTGGAATAGATTTAACTAGAGAAATCGTTGAAGAATTTTGTTATGGAATTTATTATGAAAAACAATCAACAAGATATAGAAAAGAGCTTGTAATAAGAAATCTAGGACTTTTTATAAAAAAACAAGGACTAGATGCATATATAATTAAAGTTAAGTCTGCTCCTAAAAAACGCAGTTCATTTAAACCCTATATTTATACAGAAAAAGAATTGGCCGATATATTTTTGGTCATTGATAATCAGTTACCAAATAACATGACCAATAGAGATATTGTTGACCCACTTTTATTCAGATTATTGTATGGAACAGGCATGAGGTTATCAGAAGTGTTAAATTTACAACTTAAAGATATTAATTTTGAAAATGAAACCATAATCATTTTACACGCAAAAAATAATAAAGATAGAATGATTCCTATTGCAAAAAGTTTGATAATACGATGTGAAAAATATACTGAAAAAGTTCATAAGTTTAGTACCGATGATACCATATTTTTTAAAAATTTAAAGGGTAATCGATTTGATCTGAGTACAATTTACAGACACTTTCGTGATTATCTATGGCTAGCAAATATTCCTCATACTAGAAGAGGTCCAAGAATTCATGATCTTAGGCACACATATTCAGTTCACTGTTTAAAAAACTGGATTTTAGCAGGAAAAGAATTAACGAGTTTGATGCCATATTTATCAACTTATCTCGGCCATTCAGACTTCAGAGGCACTCAATATTATTTGCATTTAACCAGTGAATTATATCCAGATATAATCCAAAAAAATGAAACAGCTTATGATTATATAATTCCGGATTTGGGTGATTTTAATGACTAATAATTTTGCTAAATATCTATCAGATTATCTATCTATTTACCTTCCAGGTGTAATAAAAGTAAGTAATCATACTATTAACTCATATAGAGATACCTTTAAATTGCTCTTAAAATTCGCTCAATCGAAAAATTTGAAGATTGAAAAAATAACATTAGAGAAAATAACAAAAAATTTCATTCTTGAATTTCTTGAGTGGATTGAAAAAGAAAGAAATTGCTCAATTTCAACAAGAAATCAAAGATTAGCAGCAATAAAGTCTTTCTTTAAGTATGTTCAAGCAGAATCTCCAGAAAATCTATATGAAATTCGCAGAATTTTAAATATAAGAAAAAAGAAATGCGCAAAACCATTAGTGGCTTATTTAACATCGGATGAATTAAAAATTATATTCAATGCGCCTGACCTTAGTAAAAAATCAGGAAGAAGAGATTTAACTTTATTGGTATTACTTTATGATAGCGGTGCAAGAGTTAATGAAATAATCAATGTTGCTATCAAAGATGTCCGATTAAATTCTCCAGGTGTTATTACCTTGTACGGTAAAGGAAATAAAATAAGACAAGTCCCGCTAATGAAAAAAACTTGTAAGTTAATAGAAAAATATATCGAGGAATATAAGAAAACTAATTTAGTTGTGAAACGTGAAATGCCGTTATTTTTCAATCAAAAAAAGAAACCTTTATCAAGATGGGGAGTAAACTACATCATTAATAAATATGTCGTTAAATTAAAAGAAGAAGGAAAACTTCACATTGATTTTAAAATAACGCCTCATGTGTTTAGGCACTCAAAAGCAATGCATTTGTTGCAAGCAAATATTAACTTAATATATATTCGCGATTTTCTTGGTCATACAAATATTTCTACTACTGAGATTTATGCTAGAGCTGATATAGAAACTAAAAGAAAAGCTCTTGAAAACGTGTATCAAGATTTAGTTCCAGGAGATATTCCTATGTGGGATGAAGATGCGGATTTAATGGATTGGCTTAACAAATTAGGTAGATCATAACTTGATTATGGTGAGTGTTTTATATTTAAATAACCTTATTAGTTGATCTAATAAAATGACTCACCATAATTAATAACTCAACATAATGGCGGAATTTATGAGGATAAACATTACAACCAACATACTTTTTAATCCTTTTCGTTATTCTATTAATAGCTTCTCTTGACATTTTTTTACTCCGTTGACTAATAATCAAGTATTCGCTTTTACTATAGTTACTTTTTTCCCGATCATTATTAATATAT
>DATFJG010000082.1:0-9534 GCA_035269305.1 Clostridia bacterium | reverse complement strand
AATCCTACTAATTGTACTTTTTCTTCAGCCATTAATGCTTCTTCAACTGTTTCTAGGAAAGCCGCTAACGCTTTCTCTGAATCTTTCTTTGTTAGACCTGATTTCTCAGATATATTTGCAATTATTTCTGGTTTGTTCATTTTATTCCTCCTTAATAATATCAACTATACACTAATAATACCCATTTCTTTGAATTTTTTCAAGCTTTTTTTTACTTTTTTGAAAGATTCCATAGTTTTTCCATATTTTCTAAGTCTAATTCGGAGAAATCAAGATTTTCTTCTCTACTTTTTTCTTCCATCAGTCGAAATCTTTTGACAAATTTCTTGTTTGATTGTCTTAATGCTAACTCTGGCCTTACATGTAAAAATCTTGAAACATTTACAACACTGAATAATAAATCTCCTAGCTCCATAATTATTTCTTCTGTATCACCTTTGCTAACTGCTTCTTTTAGTTCGATAATCTCTTCATTGATTTTTTCATAAGCACCATCTATATGTTCCCAGTCAAACCCTTGATCAGCAGCTTTCTTTTGAATTTTATAAGCTGCCATCAAACTTGGCAAGTTTTCAGGTATTCTAGACATTCCCTCATAAACAAAATCTTCATCATATTCCTTCTTTTTAAGAATATCCCAGTTCTTATGTGGCTCCTCATGGGCTTTGATACCTTCATTAAAAAGGTGTGGGTGTCTTCGTATAAGCTTATTTGCAATCTGATTGATTACATCATCAATTGAGAAGTAACCTTCCTCAGAATTAATTTGGGCATAAAATATCACTTGTAAAAGCAAATCCCCTAGTTCTTCTTCAAAGGCTTCAAAATCATTTTCTTCAATGGTTTCTATCAGTTCATAGACTTCTTCTATCGTATAAGGTATTAAGGATTCATTGGTTTGTTTTCGATCCCAAGGACAACCATCCTCTGAACGTAAAAAATCCATTATCTCTACTAAATCAGAAAAATTCTTTTTCTTTTTAAGTTTTGGTATATAGATACATGTTAAATGATTATAATCTACTTGTCGATCTAAGTCCTCTAAATCAATCAAGGCAACTGATTCATATTCTGTTTCAGCCCCATGAATATAATAGGCTTGATGGGATGAATCATAGGCATTCATCAAAATCACTTTTAAATCAGATGCAATGAACTGATTGAAAACACCGATCACCAAATTATTTTTCTTATAATCAATCCTGTGTTTATTTATTCCTAAAGCATTCGTTATAATCAAATCATCTGTAATCGATTCATTAATAGCATTTAGAGCAACTTCATGAACACTTGACCCATAAATTGTTTGTATTTCAATACCATCCTCTGCTAATTCATAAATGAATTTTACACTATCATCATATAGATTCGGATGACCAGGGACGGCATAAAAGATTTCCCCTTCAACCTTTGAAGCGGCTATTAGATTTTTAGCAATGGCTTTATACAACTCATCAAAATCTTCATGCTGTTCATATAATGTATCAAAACTTTCATAACTAACGCCTTCATCAATTAACTCTTTTGCCACCGGATGTTCTGTTGTTCTAAAATGAACTTTCTTTATACTTCTTAACTGTTCATAGGCTTCTAATGTCAGTAACTTCCTAGGACCAGGACCTAAACCAATAATTGTTATTTTCTTCAAATAATCACCTCTATGATACTTTATTCATTAGTTTATGAAGCTTCTCACCGTATGGGATTAAATCAAAATCTTCTTCATCTATTACTCGCATTTTAAATATTAGAACCACATAGCTGATGACCCCAATAAGGATTGCGATAACAGAAGATAATCGATAAGGCATTAACTGGTTCAATCCAAAAGCACTTAGTTTAACAATAACACCCATCATTAAGGCAACGGCAATCGGTTTTAAAAACATTTTCTTTACTTCAATATGAATACCACTAAATTTAAAAATTGCTTTAAGGTTTAAAGTTGCTGCAATCCCATAAGCTGCAATTGTTGAAATAGCTGCTCCAAGTATATTAATGGTTGGTATACCAATCAATATATAACTTAAAATAATTTTTGCGATTGCGCCAATAAATAAATTCTTTGCAGGTAAATCTTGACGGTCTAGACCTTGTAAGATACCTGTGGTTATTTGGAAAATCGATAAAAATACGACGCCCCAGCCAAGAACTCTTAAAATTCTAGCCACGGAATCAATAATTTCCACTTGGGCAGGGTATAAGAGATGCATTATTTCATTACTCATAAATACCAATCCTACTGAAGCAGGCATACCAATCATCATAGCGATGCGAATAGAAGCCTTGATTGTTTTCTTCATCTGTTCTCGATCGATAATTCTTAGAGTTGATATTTCTGGAACCAAGCTGATTTGAAAAGCAACATTTATAACTGCCGGCAAATTAATAAGTGCATTAGCATAGCCAGTTAATTGACCATATAAATTATTTGCTTGATCAACTATTCCAATAGAATGTAACCGTCTCATAACAATGGTTAAATCAATTATATTCATAATTGGAATAACCGCTGCACCTAATGTGATTGGAATAGAAATCATTAATAAGTTTTTTATAACCGTTTTAGTAGAGTCAACTGGTACATCTGCAAAGGACTCACCTTCGAATATATTTTCACGACTTCTAAGATAATATATAGCCATAAAAATGAGGCCGCCGAGACCACCAACAGCTGCACCAAAAGTTGCACCTGCGGCAGCATAACCAATGCTTGTATCTATTAATAATAAAACTAATCCTAAACCCAAAATAACCCTAAAGATTTGTTCTACTATTTGTGAGATGGCATAGGGTTTTAAATCTTGTAGACCTTGGAAAAAACCTCTAAAAACTGACATCATTGATACAAACAATAAGGCTGGCGCCATTGCTTTCATGGCATAAACAGATTCTGGATCATTCTTTACTAAATCTACTAAAAACTCTGCACCAAAATATAATATGATGAAACTAATAAAACCTAATGCCGTCATCATATAGAATGCGGTTTTGAAAATCTTTCTTATATTGTGATAGTCCGATTTTGCTTTGCGTTCGGATATCATTTTTGCAATAGCTGTTGGAAAGCCAGCTGTAGCAATAGTAATCAATAATAAGTACATGGGATAAGCCGTTTGATAATAACTCATGCCCTCATCCCCTAATAGGTTCCCTAGGGGAATTCTGAAAATTGCCCCTAAGACTTTAATTACTATACCAGCGCCACCTAAAATTGCTGCACCTTTTATAAAAGTTTTTCGATCGCCCATTTTTTAATTCACCTCTTAAAAAATCGATGCTAAGCATCGATTTTTAAATCTTTATATTTTATTATTCATCGTCTGTTTCAGTTGTTGATTCATCAGTTGATGCATCGTCAGTCGTTTCACTTGGTACTTCCATATTATTGATATATTTTTCTATCTCATTGTTATTCATTAGTTCATTTAACTTTTTCTGGTAACGTTGTTCAATTGCCCCTTGAACAATTTGACTTTTATATCGATTAATTGTTTCTTCCTTCTCTTCATCATCAATCATATCTTGTACAGTTTTCTTATCATTTACTCTAATAATATGAAAACCAAACTGACTCTGAACAGGGTCACTGATACTATCTACTGCTGAAGAAAAAGCGACTTCTTCAAAGGCTGGAACCATTTTACCGCGATCAAAAAATCCTAAATCGCCACCATTTGCTCCAGACCCCGGATCTGTAGAATACTCTTTAGCCATCTCAGCAAAGTCTTCTCCTGCGGCTAGTTTTTCAGAAACAACTTTTGCAGTGGCTTCATCTTCAACTAATATATGACTTGCATCAACTTTAGCAACATAATTTTGATATCTTTCTTGTAAGAAAGCATCGTCTGCTTCAATTTCTTCTTCTATCATACTATAAAACTTCTGCATGTACTCGCCATCTTTTATTTGCTCATAGATGAACTCATCAGTAATATTGTTTTCATCATAGTATGTTTTTCGCGCTTCATCCTTTGCAAGTTCAGTATTTAAATCTTCCAGTACACCTTCTAATTCTTCTTCATCTATTTCTATATCAGAATTTTTTTCAACATAATCTTTTATTAATCTTACTTGGATCAAACGGTCTAATGTCTGCTCTTTAGCAATATTGCTAACTTTCATACCTTGAACTTCTTGATCCCAAATATCATCACCATATTCACTTTCGTACATATACTTTATGATGGCTACGTTTTTATTAAATTCATCTTCATATATAAATGAGTCATCAACCTTTGCCACAGCATCTTCTGGCACTTCAATTGATTCTTCAGTTTCTTCTGCTTCTGTATCTGTTTCAGCTGGTTGACTACAACCTACTGCAAAAATTGCAAGTGCAATAACAAATAATATACTAATTTTTTTAAATTTCATTTTCATCTCCTAATTTTTTTACTTAACTCTTTAACAACAATGACTATTATAACATTATTTAAAAGCTTTATAAACCTTTTTAATCATATTGTTAATCTCTTGTAATTTTTCATATTCACTTATTTCTTTGTTTCTAAAGGCATACTCAAAATATGGCTTAAATTGATCCACTTTTATTTTCCGATTGTATTCAACTGCAAGCATGGATAAAATATCTAAATCGAAGCTACCATCGTCTGTAAAATAAAAGTTTACTTTATTCCCTTGATCAACGACTTCACTAATATTAAGGGTTTCTAGCATAACTTTCATATATGCAATATCAATAAGGGCTACGACAGCTTTTGGTAAATCACCAAAACGGTCAATGAATTCTATCTGTAAATCAACAACCTCTTCTTCTCTTTCAATAAGAGAAACCTTTTTATACATTTCAAGTTTATGATTCACGTGACTAATATAACTTTCTGGAATATATGCATTTACATTTAAACTAATATTGGTCTCAATTTTTTCTTTAACGGGTTCACCTTTTGCTTTTCTAATACTTTCTTCAAGCAACTTCGTATACAGTTCATATCCAATGGCTTCCATGTCACCATGTTGGCTAACACCTAGTAAATTACCTGCACCTCTTATCTCTAAATCTCTCATGGCAATTTTAAAGCCTGCACCAAGTTCTGTAAAGTTTTTTATTGCTTTTAATCGCTTTTCTGCTACTTCACTAAGAATTTTATTTTTCTTATATAATAAATAAGCATAAGCAATTTTATCTGATCGACCCACACGTCCACGCAATTGGTAAAGTTGTGACAAACCAAAATAATCTGCATCATTGATTAAAATAGTATTTACCCTCGGAATATCTAAGCCCGTTTCAATTATTGTTGTTGAAATAAGGACATCAAACTCATAGTTTAAAAAGTCCATCATTATTTTTTCGAGCTTACGATTACTCATTTGCCCATGGGCATATCTAATTCTCAGATTAGGGAGCATTTTTTTAATCTTATCAGTAAACTCTTCAATATCTTTTACACGATTATGAACAAAGTACACTTGTCCCGATCGCCCTACTTCTCTTAAAATTGCTTCTTTAACTAATACTTCATCAAACTCCGTTACATAGGTTTGAATAGGATATCTATTCTCAGGTGGATCTTCAATAACAGACATATCCCTAATCCCAATAAGTGACATATGTAATGTTCTAGGAATAGGTGTTGCTGTCAATGTTAATATATCTACATTTTCTTTCATGAACTTTATTTTCTCTTTATCTTTTACCCCAAAGCGTTGCTCTTCGTCAATTACTAATAATCCTAGATCTTTAAAGACTATATCCTCTGACAATACGCGATGGGTTCCAATAATAATATCTACATAACCTTTTCTCAAACGGTCAATGGTATCATTTTGCTGTTTTTTCGTTTTGAATCGACTCAGTACATCCACATTAATAGGGTACTTTTCAAAGCGCTCTTTTAAATTATTATAGTGCTGTTGAGCTAATATTGTTGTTGGTACTAAAAAGACAACTTGTTTACCATTATCAACTGCCTTAAATATTCCACGAATGGCTACTTCAGTTTTACCATAACCCACATCACCACAAAGCAATCGCTCCATAGGCATTTCTCTTTCCATATCAGCTTTAATCTCTTTTATACAGATTAATTGGTCCTCTGTTTCTTCATATGGAAAAAGTGACTCAAACTCTTTTTGCCAAGTAGTATCCGAATCAAACTTAAACCCCTTACTTTTCTTTCGTTTCGAGTAGAGTTCAATCAACTCATCTGTCATTTCTTCTATTGCTTTTTGAACTCTAGCTTTTTTCTTTTGCCACTTGTCACTATTGAGATCACTTAGACGTACAGTTTTCTTTTTCTTACCAATATACTTTTGAATCAAATCCATCTGATTTACAGGTATATAAAGCACACCAGAATCTGCGTATTTAATTTTTAAATAGTCATTATCATTGTTCATGATGTTTAGTTTATGAACACCCATAAATTTTCCTATTCCGTGGGCTTCATGAACAACTAAATCCCCTTCAGATAACTCATCATAGTTCTTAATAATTTTTGATTTATCACTACTGAATTTGCTTTTTTTATACTTTCTAACGTCATAGAGTTCATGCTCTGTGACAACAATGGTTTTAGCTGATTCTATAATATAGCCATCTTTAAGTATGCCCTTTTGCAAAATGACTTCACCTGGGCGAATATCTTTACTATTAATTTTTGGATAAATATCATTTTTTACTAAAAAAGCATTTAAAGTGTCAATCTTTTCATCTGTTTCAAGAACAACAATGGTTTTATATTTTTTATCTTTCCAGGAGTTAAGATCTATCAGAAATTCATCAATCTTTTTATAGTATCTTGGCACTTCTTTTGTTTCAAAAGCAATCATATTCTCATATTCAAAATCCATGATTCTTTTTTGTAAATCATCTACTAATAAGTATTGGTTTTTTTCTAAAGCTTTTCTAAAATCCATAAAATTATAGAATATATTGAATTGCTCTTTAAGGACTTCTTTATTTTCTAGATAAGTAGTAAAGCGGTCATTCATATCGTCTATAAAAAAGTGTGCTTTCTCACTTAACATGTTTGGCGATAGTATTGTTACTAAAGGATCTTCAAAATAATCAAATAGAGAACTACAATTGTCATAAATAATTGAGAAGTAATTATTTAATCCATCTATATACATATCTTCTTCTAACATTTCAATGTATTCATGATAATCTTCTATTTTACTGTTCTTAACTTTATTATTTTCAATGGCTTCACTAAAATATGAAATTAATTTTTCTTTAGCAGAAGCTTTCAATATTATTTCTCGGCAAGGTCCAAAAGTAAAGGCATCAATTTCTTCAATTGTTCTTTGAGTTGTTAAATCAAAACATCGTATTGAATCAATTTCATCACCAAAAAGTTCTACTCTGTAAGGTACTTCACTGGTAATAGGGAAAATATCGATAATCCCGCCTCGGACACTAAAATGCCCTTTGGCTTGAACCATATCATTTCTTTCATAGCCTAACTCAATTAATTTTTTAGTAAAGGCTTCTAAGTTAATGTTTGACGACAAATCTAAGGACTCATAAGCATTGTACCATAAGTCTTTGTGAATCATCTTGACTAAAAAACTTTCAATAGTCGTTACAATGATTCTTTTTTTATTATCCTTTATATCACCTAAAGCTTTAATTCTTCTGTTTCTGAGATCATTTGAATGGGCGTAGGAATCAAAAAAGACAACCTCTTTACTGGGGAAATAAATAACATCTTCCGTAAAAAACCTTAAATCATCTTCTAAGGCAATTGCTTTTTTTGAGTCCTTAACAATTACCACAAGATCTCTATCAATTTCATTAAAGGTTTCAAAAATGAGATTACTTTGTGAAGGATCATTCAATCCCGTTAATAGAAGATTTTTTCTTTCCATTAAAAGATTTCTTAAATGATCAAATATTTGATTGTCTTTATAAGCTTCTAAAAATAATTTTTTCATCTGTCACAACCTACCCATTATAGTCATTCATTGCTTGGTCAATCCCTTCATTAATAAACTTAAGACATGCATCTTTGCTCTTAATAATGGTCTCATTCAATACTTTTATATTTTCTTTTTCAAATTTTCCTAAAACGTAGCTCGTTAAAGGTATGTGTTCACTTTGACCAATACCGAATCGTAATCTTGGTATTTCATTTGTCTCTAAATGATAAATCACATTACTCATACCATTATGACTACCACCTGAACCTTTTTTTCTTAATCGAATTTTTCCGATTTCAGTATCAATATCATCATAAATAATTAATAAATTTTCTAATGGCACATCATAGTAATTCACTAAATCCCTAACGGCTTCTCCACTCTTATTCATATATGTCTGAGGCTTTACTAGCATAATTTTTTCACCGTTAACAAATTTACTGCCGACTAATGATTGGTGCTTTATCTTATTCACATCTATTCCTAGAGTATCTGCTACTACATTGATAATATTGAAGCCTATATTATGTCTTGTATCATCGTATTTTTTTCCTGGATTACCTAGTCCAACTAAAACAAACATTTATACCTCCCAAAACAAAAAAAGCCTAAGTTAAACTTAGGCCAAATCTTTCAATCATATTACTTTATTTAAAAAGCACACTAATGGATTCATTACTAAATATTCTTTTAATGGCTTCAGCAAAAATTGGTGCAACGGATAGCGAAGTAATTTTGTCTGCTTTACCAATTTTAGGGTTATAGATTGTATCTAATGTTACAAGTTCTTCTATAACAGAATTTTCAATTCTTTCAAAAGCTGGTCCAGAGAATACACCATGTGTACAACATGCATATACTTTTTTAGCCCCTAGTTCCTTTAAAGCATTAGCACCATTTGTTATGGTTCCTGCTGTATCAATCATATCATCAACAAGTAAAACATTCTTACCTTCAATATCACCAATAACATTCATCACTTCTACTTTATTTGCTTCCGGTCTTCTTTTATCGATGATTGCCAAGGGTACACCTAGTCGTTCAGCAAAATCTCTCGTTCTAGTAACTGAGCCTAAGTCTGGTGATACTAAAACTAAATCTTCAATTGCTTTATTTCTAAAATATTCCGTTAAAATTGTTATACCGACTAAATGATCTAAAGGTATATCAAAATATCCCTGTATCTGAGCTGCATGTAAATCCATTGTTAAAATTCGATCGGCTCCTGATTCAGTTAATAGATTTGCCACTAGTTTAGCACTAATAGGATCTCTAGACTTTGCTTTTCGATCTTGTCTTGCATAACCATAATAAGGTATTACAGCTGTAATTCTTCCTGCAGATGCTCTTTTCATTGCATCAATCATAATTAATAACTCCATTAAATAGGTGTTTACCTTTGGTGGCGAAACAGATTGGATAATATAAACATCTCTTCCTCTAACGGTTTCATTAATGTTTACTGAAATTTCTCCGTCACTAAATGTTGAAACACTGTTTTTGCCAATACTTAATCCTAATTGATCGCAAACTTTCCTAGCCAACCGGATATTTGAATTCCCAGCAAAAACTTTAATACCTTGACCTCTCGTATGCATACATCCTCCTAATATTATTTCTTTAAAAGACCTTTTGATTCTACCC
>DATFJG010000081.1:0-8442 GCA_035269305.1 Clostridia bacterium | reverse complement strand
GTTAAAGATTGTCCGATAACATCTTTATTTTCTAAAGCAATATTTATTACTGCTTCTTGTATCTTCGTCGGTTTAGTAATATTTTGTTTTTCTAAACCTGTAATTAAATTTTCATTAATATTAAATTTTTCAAATGACATTTTGTCTCCTTCAGTAGATTACTTCAATTTAAGCGAAACGATATTTTCAATATGATATGTTTGAGGAAACATGTCAACTGGTTGAATCTTTTCTACTTGGTAGCCTTTTTTTATTAAATACTTAAGATCTCTTGCTTGGGTTTCAGGGTTACATGAAACATAGATTACTTGTTTTGGACTCAATTTAACCAAAGATGATAAGAATTTACGATCACTTCCTTCTCTTGGCGGGTCCATAATGACTTGGTCAATTGAATAATCATTATCAGCTAACTCATCCATTAAATCACTCGCATCAGCTTTAATAAATTTAATGTTTTTAATGTTATTTATATGAGCATTCTTATTAGCATTTTTAATAGCGTCGCTATTTATTTCTACACCAATCACTTCTTTTACTTTTTTACTACTAATTAGACCAATGGTTCCAATACCACAGTAAGCATCTAGTAGTATTTCATCACCTGATGTATGCAAATACTCTAATACTTTATTATACAATTTTTCAGTTTGCTTAGGATTGATTTGATAAAAAGATTTTGATGAAATTTCAAATTTAAGACCACATAGCTCGTCTTCTATCTTTCCGTTACCATAAAGTACTTTCTCATAATCTCCTAACACAACACTTGTATCTCTATCATTAATGTTCATAATAATCGTTTTTATTTCTGGATGTGCTTTTAGTAACTCTTTTATAATTTTACTTCTTGAATAAAATTTCTTATGTGCCACTACAAATACAACCATTACTTGACCAGTGGCTTCACTGGTCCGTATTAATACATGTCTTAAGAAGCCTTCTTTAGAATACTCATTATAAGTATGCATTTTATATTTTTTAAATAATCTTCTAATCGTCCCTAGTATTTCATCGGCTTTGGGCTTTTGAATAATACACCGCTCAATAGGAATAATTGTATGAGACCTTTCTTCATACAAGCCTGATACAATCTTTCCATTTTTTGTTGTAGCAAATGTTGAATGGACTTTATTTCTATAGTCATAGGGATGATCCATACCAATGATTTTTTCAACTTTTCCAAATGCACCTAAATATTTCTTAACAACAGAAGTTTTAAAAGACAACTGTCTTTCATATGTCATATGTTGAAGATGGCAAGCACCACATTCAAAATAGTACTCACATTTCGGTTCAACACTATCTTTAGATTCCTTTTCAAAGGATAAAATCTCGACTGTTGGCCCATGGTAATGATGAGTGATTTCTAACTCTGCAACTTCACCTTTGAGTAAATAGTCAACAGGCAATTTCCCTTGTCTATAATCGACTAAACCTTTCCCATCATCTGCCATGGCAATGCATTCTTTTCTTGTTATTTCAATTTTCTTTTTTTTACTCATACTAATTTTTTCTCCTACTCCTTTTTTTCATTTAAACTTACTCTTTAACCGTATCATAGGGCCAATCAATAATGCCACCTAGATCATAAATTTTTTCATAACCCATATCAACTAATAGTTGAGCTGCTGTAGCACTCCTGTTGCCGCTTCTACAATAAACATAATATACTTGTTTTTGGTCCGGAACTACTTCATTGGCTTTTTCAGCAATTTCATCTAAAGGAAGTAACACCGCTCCTTTTATATGCTCAGCTTCATATTCCGTCACACTTCTAACATCTAATAAAACAATCGCTTCATTTTCTTCTAAGTTCTCTTTCGCTTTTTCAGGAGTAATCATTAATACTTTTCCCGCATCATCACTATCTTCAGCATTTTTATTATTAGCAGTACTACAACTAATCATTAATAAACTTATTATAATTAATAAAACAAAAATTATTTTTTTCATCATTTGCTCCTTATCATTTTCTCACTTTACTTCATTATAGCATAGAGTCATGAATTTATTCAGCTATTTACTTTAATTATACAAAAATAAAATATCGATAGTCTTTTTAAGAGTCTATCGATATTAATCATTAGAGAACCTTTTGTGTAAAAATTTCTACTAACCTTGGATCGAATTGGCTTCCAGAACATGCTTTTAACTCTTTAATAGCCTCTTTCTTACTTACAGCTTGTTTATAAGGTCGTCCTGTTGTCATTACGTCATAAGCATCTACTATACTTATAATTCGTGCCAATAATGGAATTTCCTCTTTAATTAATCCTTCTGGATAACCGGTACCATCCCATCGCTCATGGTGACTTAATATGCCATTTGCAATTTGTGTTAATTTCGGTGAAGAACTAGCGATTTTAAAACCAATTTCTGGATGTCTTTTGACACGTTCCCATTCTTCTATTGTTAAAGCTTCTTTCTTAAATAGTATTTCTTTGGGGATTGCTACTTTTCCTAGATCATGTAAATCAGCTAGTAATGCCAACTCATTAATTGATTCTTTTGGCAGGTTCAGAGCTTTTCCTATAGCAATACCCATTTTCTTTAACCGTTCACTATGTTCTGACGTTTCATTTGTACTTTCTCTGAGTAACTCTTCTAAAGACTTAAGAATTGTTGTACTACTGCTTTCACTTTCATACATTTTATTGTGATACATATTATCTTCAGCTGTTTTAAAAACAACGTCGATAGGTTCAGAATTATTTTTTTTAGTAGCATAGCCTAAACCAACAGAAGGTTTAATTGGGTCTTTTGGTGATTTTTTGCAAACCGTTTTGATTTTATCACAAATTTCCCTTGTAATCTCTTTTGTTGTATTCGGCAATAAAATTACAAACTCATCTCCACCGATTCTAGCAATAATATCTTCTTCTCGACAAGTCTCTTCTAAAATTCTAGAAACCTTAATGAGTAGTTGATCCCCGGCTTTGTGACCAAGGGTATCATTTGTTATTTTCAAACCGTTTAAGTCAGCTAAAATAATTGATAACGGCATATATTCTTCATGATTAAGTTCTTCTAGTTTCTCATTAAAGTATGCCCTGTTATGTAGCCCAGTTAATTCATCATGATAAGACTTATATCTAATTTTTTCTTCTATAACCTTTCGATCTGTAATATCTCTAGCAGAAATAATCACTGCTGAAACATTATTATTTAGATCTTTCTCCTCTGAAAACTCGGGCATCAAGGACCAGTGGTACCATCTTTCACCTAGCATATATACAATATCATTAGGTTCCGATTGCTTAAAGACAAAAACAATTAAGTCTTCTAAGACATCTGAAAAATTCTTTGGTAAGTCCATTTCACTTAATGTACACCCTATGATACTTTTAGAATTCCTTTCAATTATTTGTTCAACTGCAGGATTTGCATAAAGACACTTAAAATCTTTATCAAATCTTAAAATTATATCCGTGGAATATTTTGCTAAAGCTCTAAAGCGTTTACGACTTTCTTCTAACTGTCTTTTAGATGCTTCTAGAGCAAATGTTTTTTCCTTCACTGCATTTTTAAGGGTATTATTCCAAGTAGTTATAACAATAATGATCATAACTAATAAAATAATTACTGATCCTAAAACAATCCAAAAATATGGGTTTTCAAATAAATTTCGTCGTTCAAAGGGAATCCACTTTGATTTAATTTGTTGTCGCTCACTCTCACTTATTTGTGCCAAACCCTTATTCAAAATCTCGTTAAGAATTGGCCAATCATTCCGAGTAGCAATAGACAAATTAGATTCATAAGGTGTCTCTGTATTAACGATTAAATTTGTTAAATTATCTCGATCAATACTTGCCGAAGCGCTCATCACTTCTACTACCATAGCGTCCGCTTCACCAAAGGATACTTCTCTTAATCCTGCACTAGCATCAAGTACCTCACGGTACTCTAATTTAGGATAGTTTTCGTCTAAAAATTCAATGATTGCGTAATCTTCAACAACTAAAATTTCCATTGTGGTCTCTGCTAATTTTTCAAAAGTTAAACGTTCAGAAAAGTTTTCTCTAGTAATAATTACGTTAGGATTTAAAACATAAGGTACAGTGAAATCTAAATATTCACTCCGTTCTGGTGTTTTCGTAGCAGCTGTTATTCCAGATATTTCATGATTTTTAGCTTGATTAATCAATTCATTCCAATACCGAAACTCTACCATTTCAATAGTTGTATTTAATTTTTCTTCTAACAATTCAAAATAATCAGCAGAAATACCAACATATTCTCCATTTTCTAGAAACTCAACTGGTGGATAGTCTGTTGTATAACCTATTCTTATTTGACCTTCATGTTTCTCTAACCAGTTACGTTCCTCTTCTGTCAAAAATATTTCTTGATCCTGATTATTTGTGCAACTAATAAATAAAGTAGGCAACGTGAATATTAAAATTAATAAGATAATAATTATTTTATTTTCTTTACATTTAATAATCTAAATCACCACCTTTTCATTGATTGACAGACTCTACAATACCTTTATTTTCTATAGTAATTGTATCATATTTTTTTACATCTTAGAATATCTAAAACATTTTGTTGTTTATTTTAGACAAAATTTTCATATAGGTGTAAAATTGAATTAATACTTACTCATACCTATAGAAAGGAGTGATTTTTTTGGAAAGTAATAATCCTATTGGCTATTCTGAAAAAATAAATGACAAAGCTTTTTCAAAATATCTTAAATCAAGTAGTAAATGGTCTTTGTATTTTTCATTAGGCCTAGCAATGATTGCGGTTATTGGTTTTTTTATTTATGGCGAAACCAGTTCCGAAATGGATAATCCTGAGGCATTATTTATTGGTTTAGGTATTGGAACTATGTTTGTTATAATAGCATTGTTTCAAAATCTTGGCAGAAAAAAAAGTAAAACTTGGGATGGTCTTGTAGTCGATAAAACAGTCGAAAAGAAAAAAAAGAAGGAATCCTACTCTGATGATGGTAGTTATCATTGGAAAATTTACGATCTTTATACAGTTACTATTAAAAGTGAAGCCGGAAAAACACATACCATTACTGCTCAAGATGATGATACACTATACAATTATTATAGTATTGGCGACAAAGTTAGAAAACACGCTGGATTAAATACTTACGAAAAATATGATAAGTCAAAAGACTCAATTATTTTTTGTAACGCTTGTAGTTCACTTAATAGCATTGCGGACGATTATTGTTTTAGATGCAAATGTCCTTTATTGAAATGAGGTGGCAATGGATACTATAAAATGGGAGAAGCAAGTTTCTATTTTCAAAAATCCATTTATTTTAAAAGGTCTTGCCATAAGTATTGGCATACCATTTGGTATTTTAATTCTTGGGATTATATTTTTATCTGGTGGAAACCTTATGACTTCTGATGCTAAATACCCTCTTTTTATGATTGCTCTACTATTCGCTTTTACATATGTTTTTATTATGATTATTTATAAAGGGAAATATGCTCCAGGTTTTATAATCAATGATGAGGGTATCATTAATTACACGCAAGAATCCCAAGGAAAAAAGAATAAAATAATCAATATATTTACTATTTTTCTCGGCCTTTTTTCTAGAAATTTTTCAGCTGCTGGTGCTGGCGTACTGGCACAAAGTAGGCAAGTGGAAAAAATAAAATGGCAAGCAATAAGAAAAGTTAAGTATTACCCGAATAAGAATACCATTTTAGTTTATGGTGGCTTTACTCAAAAAATTGCGGTTTTTTGTACACCGAAGAACTATACTTTAATTGAAACTATGATAAAAGAAAAAACAAATTAATTTATATTATTAAATGAGCAAAAAAATTGCTCATTTTTTCATTCTTATTTTGACGCTTCACGGGGCAACCCCACGTGGTTTTTTGGCACTGATATTCATAACAATCATTTTAGTTTGACATAAAACTATCTTAGGTGTATCATGAACTTATAAAGTTATTAGAACAAAGGAGGAATAAATGATTGATAAAAAATTTAGAAGTTATTTAATTACTGAGAAAAATCAAGATACTTATAAGAAATCAATAGTTGAGAAAAGTATAAAGGATTTACCTGATAATGATGTTTTAATTGAGGTAAAATATTCATCACTTAATTATAAAGATGCATTATCTGCATCAGGAAATAAAGGCGTTACTAAAGAATATCCCCATACACCTGGTATTGACGCTGCTGGTGTAGTTGTAAAATCTAAAACAGGTGCATATAAATCTGGTGAGAAAGTAATTGTCACAGGACATGATTTAGGAATGAATACTTCTGGTGGTTTTCAGAAATATATCCGTGTACCATCGGAATGGATTGTAAGATTGCCAGAAAACTTGACTCTTAAAGAGAGTATGATTTATGGTACAGCAGGCTTTACCGCTGCACTATCAGTTAATAAGATTGTTAATAGCCCATTAAAGCCTGATCAAGGGAAAGTCCTTGTAACAGGCGCTACAGGTGGTGTCGGTAGTACTGCTATTCGCATTTTAAACCATTTAGGTTACCATGTCGTTGCAGCCACTGGCAAACTAGAGGCTAAGGATTTATTAAAGTCTATTGGTGCATCGGAAGTCATTGATCGACAGGCAATAGATAATACAAGTGGTAAGCCTTTATTAAAAAGTAAATGGATGGCTGTAGTCGATACAGTTGGTGGTAATACACTTGCTACTGCATTAAAAACAGCTGAATATGATGGACATGTCACAACTTGTGGTAATGTAGCAGGTCATAAATTTGATGCTTCAGTATATCCATTTATTTTAAGAGGCATCACCCTTCATGGGATTGATTCCGTTGAGTGTCCACAAGCATTAAGACAAGAAATTTGGAATAAACTCTCAACTAACTGGAAAACTAATACTTTAAGAGAAACAATAGAAGAAATATCATTAGAAAAAGTTTCAGAAAAAATTGAAGCGATGCTTAATGGTAAGCTTAAAGGGAGAGTTATTATTAAGATGGATTAAATGAAAAAACACGCATTTTGTAGGCTTTCTTACAAACTGCGTGTTTTTTACTAACTAAAATTATTATTCATTTTTTTGAGTAATTTTAAGAATTCTTCTTTCTCTTTTACAGTAAAATCATAAAAAGCTTTTTGATTGAGTTCATTAGAAATTTTCTCAAATTTATTCTTTATTGTATAACTTTTTTCTGTTAATTCAATATAAGTGATTCGCTTATCTTGTTTTGATTTTATCTTTTTTACATAACCAAGTTTCAACAAACTCTTAATAAGTGCTGTTATTGTTGATTTATCTTTCCCAACGATTGTTGCAATATCCTTCATCATTAATCGACCATCATTATTGTAAAGAGCCGTTAAGATGTTCCCGTAAGCTGGCACAAGATCCTCAATACCTTCTTCTATTAATTGATTTTCAATGAACTTAATCATTTTCTTTTTTGTCTTACTAAGAAAATGTAATATATATTTTTCGTGCTTCATCTATTCCCCCTAAATACTAGCTTATCAATAGTTTATCAGAAGATCTTATATTATAGAAGTTTTTCGTGAAAATATATAGTGTTAACTTTTAATAATCCTTCGCAACTTAATTAAAGCCTGCTCTTTTTTTCGAGCTTCTAACATTAGATCATAGGTAGAGTGATTCATTAGTGAATCCATTGTTTCAAAGTCTTCCAATAATATATAATCTGCATGTTTTTTATCTAAGCTATTTTTTTCACCTGAAGAGATATCAGCCTTAGGCACTTCATTACCCCAGGAGGCTTTCATGCGATTGATTAATTTTTTTGAATCTAATACAGGACTTGGCAAACACCGATGGTGTTGATAATCAAAAATAACTGGAATATCTATTTTTTCAGCTACTTCTAACACATCCGCTAAATTATAACTAGTATCATCATTTTCGATTCTTAATTTATTTTGTACTAAGGGACTCAATTCTTTATAATTTTTAGTAAATCTTTCCTTTGCCTTTTCTTTATCACCATAGACACCGCCGACATGAATTACAATATCCTTGCCACCGACTTGATTCATTAATTCACCATGATATTCTAGAAAATCAATACTTCTTTTTACA
The DNA here is from genome assembly GCA_035269305.1 of Clostridia bacterium. Classification (GTDB taxonomy): domain Bacteria; phylum Bacillota; class Clostridia; order Peptostreptococcales; family Acidaminobacteraceae; genus DATFJG01. The sequence continues at coordinate 400 of DATFJG010000081.1, read as the reverse complement.
ACTTCTATCTTAGGACTATTTAAAACAGTAAACTGATCTGGATGAGCAGATAGTCGCAACTTGTGTTTTTGAACCTTTGATCTGATTTTTGAAAATAGCTCTATTAGTTCCGGTATTTGAGAAAAATGCCACCCAATCTCATTCACCACTAATGGATGTGTAGCAAAGGGCATTAGGAAGCTCGGTATTCGGTAAAAGTAAATTTCATTTTCAATATTCCAATCGATTATTCTGTTTAAGTGTTTAACATTATGTAGTACAACTTCTTCTAGATACCCAATACCCTTTGTTTTTATTGAGTTTAACCTTAAATTTCTAAAATTATCAGGTCTCATAGATTCGTTAATACAAACATAGCCTAAATGACGCATCATTTTTCCTCCGATTTTTTATTATAATT
>DATFJG010000080.1:0-8338 GCA_035269305.1 Clostridia bacterium | reverse complement strand
CTTTTCTAGAAAGAGTATTTATTAGTTTAGTAGCTTATTCACCATTAATTATTTTACTTGGTTTAGTGTTATTAGTTATAAGAAAAATTTTAAAAAGGAGTGAGAAAAAATGAAGAAAATATTAAGTATTGCTGTTGTTTTGATTGTTTTAGGAAGTTTGTTTATTATTGATAGTAGTGATCTATTTGCTTCAAAGTCTTATGCAGATGTATCTGAAAACGAAAAATCAAGTGTGGAAGTTTATGGTAGTGCAACAATTGAAGTAGAACCGGATGTAGCATATATTAATATTGGCGTGAATACAGAAAATCAAGACCCCTCTGTAGCACAAAAGCTTAATAAAACTAAGATGGATAAAATTATTAAAGCTGTTAAAGCTGAAGGGTTGACGGATGATGAATTAAAGACGCTAAATTATAGTATTAGAAAGAGTTATAATTATCCTAAAGAAGGTGAGCGTGAAGAGTATTATGTAGTTTCTAACACGTTAAAAATAACTATAAATGATTTATCAACTGTTGGAAGAATAATCGATGTTTCTTCTAACGCAGGTGCAAATAATATTAATAATATCCAATTTGCTATAAAAGATGACTCAGAATTCTACAATGAAGCATTAAAACTTGCTATGGAAAGCGCAAAAGGAAAAGCTGAATCTATTATGTCAACATTTAATGAAGCGCCAATCAGTCCAAAATCTGTTATCGAAATAAGTAATAGTTCAGGTATTACTCGATCTTCTGAAGTGATGATGGAATCTAAAGTAGCGTATGATTCAGTAGAAACTCCAATCCAATCAGGTGATATTTCAATTACAGCTCGTGTGAAAGTAATCTATGCGTATTAATAATGTATTCAAGCAATAAGATTTTTATCTTGTTGCTTTTTTTTGTTTCCATTATTATGTCTAAAATGATAATATGTAATCAATAAAATATTAATATAAAGAAAGGAAATTATGATTAAACAATATAGTAATTTAATAAGCAAAGATTACATGTTAAAAATTGTTTTTTACGATATTTCAGAAGATTTCATTAAACGTTTTAATGAAATATCTTTCAATCAATCATTTAAAAATATAGTCGTATCATTAGATCAAGGGGATGAAATTTGTTCTGGAGACATTATATTTATTGATGAAAATTTTTTTAAAAATCATTCAATTGAGGAAATAACAGCTCACTATAAATATATTACTTTTATTGCAAAAAAATTTAACTCAGACCTTTTTAAAGCCATCTATAAGATGGGAGTAGACAATATCATTTATGATGATTTTATTGATGCTGAAATCAAAAAAATTTATAGTTATGTTCATACAAATATTACTAATCAAATTCAAAACAATGTTTTTAATGAAATCCTAGATAATACCACTAATATTATTGTTATAACGAATGAAGCGGGTAATATAGAATATGTTAACAAATCCTTTATCAACTCTAGTGGCTATACTTATGATGAAGCCTTAGGAGAAAATCCAAGACTAATTAAGTCAAACCAACATTCAGATCAGATATATGAAGACTTATGGGATACCATTCTTTCAAATAATACTTGGGAGGGCGACTTTATTAATCTATCGAAAGATGGCGACTTCATTTATGAAGAGGCTATAATAACGCCCATCAAGTTTCAAGATGATAATAATATGAAATTTATTAAAATTGCTAATAACATAAATCAACAGAAGTTTCTAGAAAATAAAGCTAAAATAAATATTTCACTAGCTAAGAATATTATGTTCAATATATGTAATACAAGAGTACTTGACAATAGAATTGATTACAATTATATTTTAGAGTATTCTCATGAACTTGGGGGAGATTTTATAAGATTCGACAATATTTCAAAAGATAAATATCTTCTTTCTCTTGTAGACGTAACAGGACATGATTTAAGCTCAACATTAATCGTTATGAGTATTTATTCTATTATACGACAATACGATAATTTTTCTAATTTGAGTAGCTTAGTTCATGAAATCAATGACTTCTTATATAGCTTTAACTCAAAAGGGGAAATCTTTAAGTATGCAACAGGAATTTTTCTTGAAATGGACTTAGAAAAAATGACACTAAAATACCTTAATACGGGGCATCCTGCTGGGATTTGTTTTGATACTGATAATGAAGAAAAACTACTTTCTCATAATAGCAGCATGTTGGGTGTAATAGAAAATGACTATGAACCTGACCAAATTGATTTAACAAATATTTCTAGTCTAATAGTGTTCTCTGATGGCATTCTAGACATGATAAGTCATGACTATGATGAAGCAGAGAAATGTTTACTAGAGTTTTTAAAAGATAATCATAGAAATACAATTCCACGTTTAAAAAGTAAATATGTTGATGAAAATAATCTATCTGATGACCTAACATTCGCTAAAATATCATTCAATTAAAGTCTTTATTTTTGATAACAAGTATAGTTGTATGCAATTATAATTGCATCATCTCATATTATGAAGTATTTGTTGCAAACAACATATTTTATGGTATTATTACATTGTCAAAGTTAATAAGGAGGAAATTATAATGAATCGTGACAATTTAGTCTTAAAGGTAATACCTAGTTGGTGTAAGGGCTGTAGAATTTGTGTTAATTTATGTCCCAAAAATGTATTAGAGCTCGATGAAGATAATAAAATTGTTGTTGCACGACGTGAAGACTGTATAAAATGTGGTCAATGTGAATTAAGATGTCCTGATTTTGCAATTTACTTAGAGGGTGATGAAGATGAAAAATAATGTTAAATTTATTCAAGGCAACAAAGCCTGCGTTCTTGGGGCTCTAGATGCTGGTATGACATTTTTTGGAGGGTATCCAATCACACCATCCACTGAATTAGCCGAAGTATCTGCCGTTGAATTACCTAAAGTTGGTGGCAAATTTATCCAGATGGAAGATGAAATTGCTGGTATAGCAGCAGCAATTGGCGGTTCATTGGCTGGATCAAAGTCTATGACGGCTACAAGTGGTCCTGGCTTTTCATTAAAACAAGAAAATATTGGATTTGCTATGATGGCAGAAGTCCCTTTAGTAATTGTTAATGTTCAACGTGGCGGACCCTCAACAGGTTTACCAACGTCTCCATCCCAAGGAGATATGATGCAGGCAAAGTGGGGAACACATGGTGATCATCCAGTAATAGCTTTAACGCCTAATTCTGTTCAAGAGTCCTATTATATGATGATTAGAGCTTTTAACTTAGCTGAAAAATATAGAACACCTGTTATGTTTATGACAGATGAAGTTATTGGACACATGAGAGAAAAAATTGTTATTCCAGATAAAGATACATTAGAAATATATAATCGAAAAAAACCAGAAAGTAAAGAAGATTATTTACCCTATGAAATAAAGGATAATAGTGCGGTACCACCTATGGCAGCTTATGGTGAAGGATATCGTTTTCATGTGACTGGACTTGCACATGATGAAACGGGCTTTCCAAGTAATGATACAAAAAATGCTGCTAAATTAATGGATCGATTAATGAATAAAATTAATAATAACTTAGATGATATTATTGATTATGAAGAATTTATGATTGAAGATGCAGAGCATATTATTCTATCCTATGGTGCAACTTCAAGATCAGCTAGATCAGCAGTTGAACAATTAAGAACAGACGGCACTAAGATAGGATTATTTAGATTAAAAACAGTTTGGCCTTTTCCTGAAGCGCGTGTACTTGAATTAAGTAAAAAAGTGGAAAGTATTACAGTGGCAGAAATGAATTTAGGACAAATGGTTTTAGAAACTGAACGTGTAATAAAAGATAATTCAAAACTACTTTTTTGTGGTAAAGGCAATGGAGAATTCATTACTCCTGAAGAGATCATTGAGACTTTAAAGGAGGTTTTATAATGAATCAAGTAGTAAAAGACTATTTAAGAACTGATAAACTAGGTCATATATGGTGTCCAGGTTGTGGTCACGGAATTATATTACATCAAGTGATTAAAGCCATTAGTAAATTAGGATACAAAAAAGATGAAGTTTGTGTAATCTCTGGCATTGGTTGTTCGTCAAGAGCACCAGGTTATATGGATTTTGATACACTACACACGACTCATGGTAGAGCATTGGCTTTTGCCACAGGCATTAAATTAGCAAAGCCTGAAATGAAAGTTATTGTACTCACTGGTGACGGAGATGCATCAGCAATTGGTGGGAATCATTTAATTCATGCTTGTAGAAGAAATATTGATATCACAACTATCGTTTTTAATAATAATATTTATGGTATGACTGGTGGTCAATATTCACCAACAACACCTACTGGAGATTTAGGTACAACTGCACCTTATGGAAATATTGATAGAAATTTCGATATTGCTAAATTAGCAGCGGCAGCTGGCGCAAGCTATGCATCACGATCGACAGTATATCATGCTAAGCAATTAGAAAAACAAATAGAAGATGCATTAGAAGTAAAAGGCTTTTCACTTGTTGAAGCGATGACAATGTGTCCGACTTCTTATGGTCGTAAAAATAAAAAAGGAAATGTTACTGATATGTTATTATCTTATAAGGATAATTATGTTGATGTTAATGTTTTTGATAAACTCCCAAAAGAGAAAACAGAAGGTAAAATAAAAATGGGTGTCTTTAAGAACGAACGTTATCCTGAATATACTGAAGAGTACTTAAAAATAATCGAGGGTTTAAAGGGTGATAAAAATGAATAAGCAATTTGAATTGAGATTATCTGGTGCCGGTGGACAAGGTTTATTGCTTGCAGGAATTGTATTAGCTGAAGCAGCAATATTAGATGATAAACATGCAATACAAACTCAATCTTATGGTCCCGAAGCAAGAGGTGGGGCGAGTAAGTCTGAAGTAATTATTAGCGAGGAAATGATTCATTACCCTAAAGTACGAATGCCAGATTTATTTCTTGCACTAACGCAAGAATCTGCGGATACTTATTTGAAAGAAAGTGATACAAATGGTATCATTATAGCAGATGAACGTGTAGAAATAAATGATAAAATAAAATACAAGAAACTGTATAGTGCACCAATTTTGAAGACAGCAAGTAAAAAAGTTGGGAAGTCAATCGTTGCTAATATCGTAGCCCTTGGTATGATTGTTGAAGCAACAAATATTGTTTCGAAGGAATCGATCTTAAAAGCAGTATTAAGCCGTGTACCTAAAGGAACAGAAGAACTCAATAAGCTAGCTCTTGAAAGTGGGTATGCTTTAGTTAAATAAGGATGGTTCTATGAATTCAGATGTTATTAGTCTTATTGAAAGTAAATATTTTAGTTTAAGTAAAAGTCAAAAAAGAATTTCAGACTATATACTTGATAATTATTCAAAGGTTGCATTTATGACTGCAAAAGTATTGGCTCAAAATTCTAATGTGAGTGAATCAACTGTTGTACGATTTGCTAATGCTCTCGGTTTTGAAGGTTATCCTGAATTAATTGAAGCTTTACAAGAAAACATCAAATCAAAATTAACAACAATTGAACGATTCGATTTAATCAATGAAAATTCTAACTTAAAAGATAAAAAAATTACTAATGAAATCATGCAATTAGATATTCAAAACATAAAATCAACAATTAATAAAAATTCTGCTGAAACGATTGAAAACATAGTTAAAGAACTTTCAAATAGTAAAAGAATTTTTATACTTGGATTAAGATCTTCTAAAGTTCTAGGCAGTTATTTAGAGTATTATTTGAGTCTTATCTTTAATGAGACTTCTGTTAAGGAAATTAATCCCCATAGTATTTTTGATAGTTTAGTTAACCTAAGATCTGGGGATGTTCTTTTTGCAATTGGTTTTCCAAGGTATTCAAAGATTACAATTGAAGCATTAAAATATGCTAAAGACAATAACATAACCATTATTAGTTTAACAGATAGTAAGTTATCACCACTGAGTGATTATTCAAAATATACACTACTAGCGGATTTAAGTATTAGCACTTTTATTAATTCATTGGCAGCACCAATGAGCATTATTAACTCATTAGTCATGGCAATCAGTTTAGAAAATAAAAAGACTGTTCACGAAAAGTTTAAGAGATTAGAAACAGTTTGGGATATGTACGATATTTTTGAATAAAAATAAGAAAAAATCCTTTCCTTGCAAAGGATTTTTTTCATGTCAACTCTTACTTGTAAAAATTGTGTCAATACTATATAATCTACTAGTAAAGTAAATATGGAAGGTGATAAGAGTGCTACAAATTGCTATTGATGGACCAGCAGGTTCAGGGAAAAGTACTATATCAAAAATCATTGCAAAACGGTTAGATATTAGTTATTTAGACACCGGTGCAATGTATCGAATGTGTACACTAAAAGCATTAAATGAAGGCGTTGATTTAAATGATGAATCAGCAATCATTCAATGTATTGATAAAATTGACATAATTATAAAAAAGAATAGATTCTACTTAGACGGTAAAGATGTAAGTGATAAAATAAGAGTAGAGAGGGTTTCTAAAAACGTTTCAAAAGTAGCTGCAGTTAAAGAAGTTCGGGAAAAAATGGTTTCTATTCAACAACAAATTGCTTCAAAAACAGATGTGATCATGGATGGTAGAGATATTGGCACTCATGTATTACCCAATTCAAATAATAAGTTTTATTTAAATGCTACTGTGGAAGAAAGAGCGAAGAGACGCTACGATGAGCTTAATAAAAAAGGTGAACTAGTTGACTTTGAAGCAATTAAAAAAAGCATTATTGAAAGAGATAAGTATGATATGAATCGTAGCCATGCGCCTCTAATAAAAGCTGAGGATGCAATCGAAGTAGATACCACACATTTATCAATTGAAGAAGTGGTAAACTATATTATTGAAAGCGTAAGTGATAAAGATGATTAATATAATAAAATATATTCTAAGATTCTACTACAAGATTTTTTTTAATGTTAATTTAACTGGCGAGGAAAATTTACCTCAAAATACGGGATATGTGATATGTGCAAATCATATATCACAACATGATCCACCTGTATATGCATCATCTGTAAAAGAGCTTTTCTACGCACTTGGAAAGAAAGAACTTTTTAACTCTTGGTTTACTAAAAAATTATTTGCAACGATAAATACGATACCTGTTGATAGGAATAAAATAGATATCAGTGCTATGAAAAAATCTTTAAGAATTCTAAAAAAAGAAAAAGCAGGGTTGTTAATTTTTCCAGAAGGCACTCGAAATTTTAGTGAAAACCCATTACCCGTAACACCAGGGGTAGCTATGCTAGCTATTAAAGCTAAGGTACCAGTAGTACCTGTGGCAATTGATTCTACTTATAGACTGTTTAGTAAAATAAATATTTCGATTTATGAACCAATTGATCTCAGTGAGTACTATAATGAAAACTTAAACACTGAAGATTATGAAAAGATTACTGAAGATATTATTGAATTTATTTATGATCAATTAACTTTATATAAAGGAAGGAAAAGTTATGAAGGTAACAATAGCTAATCATTCTGGCTTTTGTTATGGTGTTAAACGCGCTGTTCAAATGGCTAATGGTGACTTTGAAAGGGATACTTTTACATATGGACCATTAATTCATAATGAAGCTTTTCAAGAAAGGATGAATGCAAAAAAGATTTATATTGAAGAAGACCTAGACCAAATAAAAGGTAAAAATCTTATCATAAGATCACATGGTGTAGGTAAATCAGTCTATAAAAAAGCAAAAGAAAATAATATCACTGTCTTTGATGCTACGTGTCCTTACGTAAAAAGAATTCACAAAATTGTCGAAAATGCCCATCAAGAAGGACAAAAAATTGTTATTATTGGTGATAAGAACCATCCAGAAGTCATTGGCATTAATGGCTGGTGTGATAATGAAGCAGAAATTATAAAAAAAACAAACTTTATGTTGAATAATATTGATATCTTTGATAGAATAACTGTAGTATGTCAAACAACGTTTAAAATGGACTTATATAAAGAAATAAAAGATAAGTTACTTAAAAAGTTTGAGCATATTATAATTCATGATACGATTTGTTCAGCAACAAAAAACAGACAAGAGTCTGCTACTGAGTTAGCTCAGTCAGTTGATTTGATGATTGTTGTTGGCGGAAAGAACAGTTCTAATACTAATAAACTATATGAATTATGTAAGGATATTACAAATACAATATTTATACAAACATATAAAGATTATAATTTATCTGATCTAACTGACGTTAATTCAATTGGAATAGTTGGTGGAGCTTCGACTCCGGATTGGGTAGTTAATAATATATTACAAATAATAAATGAAGGCGAGGGTTTTTAATGGAAAACGAAATGACAATGCAAGAATTACTGGACGGTTATGAAGAATCAT
>DATFJG010000079.1:0-4067 GCA_035269305.1 Clostridia bacterium | reverse complement strand
AGGTACATTTTTCATAGCACAACTGTGATCAATTTGAACAATTAATAAATCTCCAACTGCCATATCAGCTAATGCTTTTTCTGATTTAACAATAGGAATCGGACACGCTTCACCATAACAATCTACAACAACTTCATTCATTTATTTACCTCCAATATAATTTAATTACTTTCCTGATATCTTCTTGCAACATAATATAAGAAGAAGATAAAACCTAATTGAATCGTTAAAGCCCCCATCCAACCAAATACATCTGGCAAGAAAATTGCTTTACCTTTAGAAATTACGTTATATTTCCACCAACCAAAGTCATGAGCTCCCCATAAAGAGCCAATTACGAAAAAGGTTAATGAAATGATTTGCATTTGAAAACCTTCACCTAATCGCATAAGTGTACCAGAGGCACAACCACCAGCGATTACCATACCGATCCCGAACATAAAAGATCCAATTATTGTTGCTGCACTAATAGGAACAACATATCCCATTCCAGGCATTGGTAGCCCATTTGCGGCATAACCATACTTAATAGCAGCAAAGCCTACAGTAGTGATTGCAAAAGCGATTAGAACAGCTCTTGTTAATGTTGTACTGCCGGTTAGATAAGGATCTCTCATTGAAGCAGTAAAGCAAAATCTTCCCCTTTGTAATATAAATCCAAAACCAATACCAATCATCCAAAACAGTGAAACTGTTGGTGAAACATTTAGCAATAATATTGCTACTAAGAATATTAGACCAGCAACAATCATGCCAGCAGGTATCTGATTTGGTTTTTTCTTTCTTGAACCCCTTCTTCTTGAACTAGAACTTCTAGAACTTAGTGATGATTTGCTTTTTAATGAACTTTCACCACTTGAGTCACTTGAACCTCTAGAACTTCTTTCCTTCAATGATTTACCAGAACCCCTAGAACTTCTTTCTTTTAAGGATTTTCCTGAGCCTCTAGAACTTCTCTCTTTCAGAGATTTTTTTTCTACAGGTGTATCATTTTTTTCATTTGAAGAAGAAGTGTTTGAAGTATCTTTTTCATTCATATAATCACTCCTAACCAATAAAATAATAATTAATATTTAATCTCGTGTCTTAAAATTTTGATATACTATTCACAATCTCACATCCTTATTATACACCTTTTGATTGTTAATAAGTAATCAATATCATAAAGCTATATAAGTAAAACTAATAGGAAGAAAAATTCAATGGAAAAACATATGTTATTTTGAACTTAAAATTTGTCAGAAATTATGATAGAATAGAATATAGATGAAGGAGTGTATAAATGAATATCAGTGCTTTAAAGTATTTTAGAAGGGTAGTAGACTCAAAAAGTATTTCAAAGGTATCACAAAATAGTTTCATTTCTCAGTCAGCATTGAGTCAAATGATTCAAAGATTAGAAAGTGAAATAGGATATCAGTTATTAAAAAGAAGTAATAAAGGTGTTTCTTTAACAGATATGGGAGCAGTTGTTTATAAGTATTCAAAAATAATTTGTAGATTAGAAGAAGAAATGGAAGAAGAGCTATGTCGTGTAGCGCAAAATATTACGAACATAAGAATCAATGGTTATTATTCCTTTGTGAATTATTCCTTGCCATGTGTACTCTATCGTGTCAAAAAAGAATTTCCAAAATTAAATTTTGAGTCATTTGCAAAATCTAGTGAAGATTCGCTTAAAGATTTGTTAAATGAACTCACACATATTAGTTTTATTAATATAGAGCCAAACAATAAAAATATTCAGTATGATACTATTGGAAAAGAGAAAATTGTTTTGTTAGCGAATAAGGATTATGAAATTCCAGAGAAAATCTCTATAAAAGAATTAATTGATTATGAAATGGTATTTTTAAACTCATTTTGTATTAGAAAAGATTATATAGTCGATCGATTAAAAGAAGTGGACTTAAAATTTAATGATTTAAATATAATGTTTGAAGTCAATAATATTTCATCAGCAAAATCTTCATTGAGTAATGGCTTAGGTGTTTGCTTTTTACCCTATATGTCAGTGAAAAAAGAAATATATGAAGAAGATTTCAAAGTTATAGAGATTACTGATTTTGATTTAGATTATGAGATATATGTAGCAAAGCTTAATTCATGTAGCACATGTGATCCAATTGATCCAATAGAAAAAGTATACCAATATTTCGTTGATAATGGTACAGATGGTATTTGTTAATAATCATTTTTTAGTAATTTCGATTTCCCAAACACCATTCATAACTTCTTCAATTATTATTTGATTTGAAGAGTTTTTAAAATAATCACGTATGCTTTCGACAACGCAACTATGATCAACGATTGCTACTAAAGTTTCATCTATTGGCATCATTTTTAATGCATTATTAATTTTTAAAAGTGGAATTGGACAAATGTCACCAAAACATTTTATTTCTATCATAAGATCCCCCCATTACTAAAAATATTATAACATATTTGGAGGAATATCATGAAACTTTCTATAATTATTCCTGTTTATAACAGTGAAAAAACAATAAAGGTATTAATAAATGAACTTATAGAGTTTATCGATAAAAAAATTGAATATGAAATAGTTTTAGTTGATGATTTTAGTTCAGATTCTAGTTATGAAGTATTAGAGAGAATTGCGGAGTATAATAGAGATATAAAAATTATTAAATTAGATAAAAATTATGGTCAGCAGAATGCTTTATTTGCTGGCTTAAATTTTGTTACAGGAGATTTAGTACTGACAATGGATGATGATTTGCAACATGATATAAAATATTTAGATGCGATGATTGAGGAACTTAATAAGGGTTATGATGTTGTTTACGGAATAGATTATGAAAAAAATGTTCTTAATTATAAAACTTTTGGGGCAAAAATCAGAGATTTATTCTTTCGACTCTCGTTCCCGAAGGTTGAAAAAAACCTTGTTAGTAGTTTTAGAATTTTTAGGAGTAAACTAATACCAGATATTTTGCAAAATAAATTTAGATTCATCTACTTAAGTGGTGTTTTGCTCAGGTTGTCCAATAGAATAACTTATATAAAGGTTCGAAATCGAAATAGTAAAAACCAATCAAATTATAATTTTGTTAAGTTAGTAAAACTCTTTCTTAAATTATCATTTTATTATTCAAAATTAGTTCCTGATAAAGTGAAGCCAAAGGGAGAACAATATAAAATTGAAAAAACGATAAACATCAATAGCCATTAGTGGTTATTTTTTTATTACTTGACATATGTTCAGAAATTATGTATTATAAGAATAAGAATTATACCCCCCAGGGGTAAGGAGGTTTATATATGAGATATTTATACATTATTACAGGATTAACATTAATACTATCATATTTTAAAGATAAGGATAAAACTAAGAAAGGTGTTAAAAGAGGATGGAAGAAGTTTAATAAAATATTACCAAAATATCTTATGTTATTGATGATTATTTCACTTGTATTATTAATATCCGAAGATTTTATAGTACAAAATTTAAGTCATGGTAATAAATATATTGGTATGCTTGCAAGTGTTGTAATTGGATCAATTACAATGATGCCTGGATTCATTGCCTATCCTTTAGCAGGTATATTATTAGAAAAAGGTGCAACATATATGGTACTTGGCGGTTTTGTTTCGTCGCTTATGCTTGTAGGTGTAGTAACTTATCCAATAGAAAAAGAATACTTTGGAAAAAGAGCAACAATTGTTAGAAATATTTTTGGTTTTGTCATTTCAATCGGTATAGCTTTGAGTATTGGATTGTTTTATGGAGAGGTGTTAATATGAATAAAAGAAAACGTAATTTACTCGCTTTTTTTATCTTTTTAGGAGTTGTTCTACTATCAAACTTACTAAAATTTGATCTAGGCATAAGAATAGGCGAAAACTTTTATATCTTTGCGAAGGATATGGTCTTGATTTTACCACCAGCTTTTATACTCATTGGTTTATTTGATGTTTGGATCAGTCGAGAACGAGTTGAAAAGTCATTAGGTGATAAATCAGGATTCACTAAATACATTTATGCTATTTTATTAGCAGCTACAACTGTTGGTGGAACTTTTGTTGCCTTTCCTTTAGCTAATAGT
>DATFJG010000078.1:0-47881 GCA_035269305.1 Clostridia bacterium | reverse complement strand
TATAAAGAGGATTATAAAAAAGGAAAAGAAGAAGTCATTGATGTTGATTATAGAGTGAAAGACGACGAAGAATCACCGGAGAAAAAAGACGAATAAAATTGAAACGAAATATTTGAAAATAAAAAGAAAAAGTGTATAATGTATACAGAAGTGTATAATGTATTCAGAAAATAAAATAGGAGGGTATTTGATGGCATTTTTAGACAATGTTAAAGTATTAGCAAAAAAAGATTTGCAAAAAATTGTACTACCTGAAAGTAAGGATCCAAGAGTTCATGAAGCCACTGAAAAAATTATTAAAGAAGGCTTAGCAAAAGTCGTATTAATTGGTAAAAAGAAAGCGTTAGTAGAAGCATCAGATTTCAATTTAGAAGGTGCAGAGTTCGTAGATCCAAATAATTTTGAGGCGATTGATGATTATGTTGATTCTCTTGTGGAAATCAGAAAGAAAAAGGGCTTAACAAAGGATGAAGCGAAAGAATTACTAAAAAACCCATTATACTTAGGTTGTATGTTAGTAAAAAAAGGTTATGCTGATGGTATGGTTGCAGGTGCAGTCAATGCAACAGCAAATGTTTTAAGACCTGCATTACAAGTGATTGGTACAGCTGAGGGTGTTTCTGTTGTCTCATCAGCTTTCTTAATGGAAGTGCCAAATTGTGAGTATGGTAGTGATGGATTATTTATTTTTGCAGATACTGCTTTAAACCCAAATCCTAATGCGGAGCAATTAGCACATATTGCTAAAAGTTCTGCCCAGACTTTTGAATCTTTAGTCAATAAAGACGCAATTGTTGCTATGTTGTCTTTTTCAACTCGTGGCAGTGCCAATCATGAAGATGTAGAAAAAATGACATTAGCTACGAAGAAAGCAAAAGAACTCTATCCAGAATTAGCACTTGACGGAGAAATGCAATTAGATGCAGCCATTGTTCCAAGTGTTGGTAATAAAAAAGCTCCTGACAGTCAGGTAGCTGGAAAAGCAAATGTATTAATATTCCCTGATTTAGATGCTGGTAATATTGGTTATAAACTTGTTCAACGATTAGCAAAAGCAAATGCTTTTGGACCCTTTACCCAGGGGTTAGCAAGACCAATTAATGACTTATCAAGAGGTTGCTCAGCTGATGATATTGTTGGTACGGTAGGCATCACTGCCTTACAAGGTCAAATGAAATAATAAATATAATCAAATAAAAAAGCACTTTAGATGGTAAGCCATTTAAAGTGCTTTTATTAGTTTAATTGATTATGTTTTGCATTTTAGTCTCAGTTGTTTTTAAAAATTCATCTAAAGTAACTTCTCCTTTTAAATATTTGGAGATATTGTCGATATAAATTTGACTAAAATTTACATAATCTTCATGAAAGGGCCGATGCCTTGCATTGCTAAAAAGCTTAACATTCCTTTTCACAAAGGGAATTTCACTGATTATATCTGAATCATTGTATAAGTCATTTCTTACAGGTAAATAACTCATCCCTAAAATTAGTCCTTTATTATTTTCATAATTGGTAAAAAATTTAATGAATTGAACACTTTTTTCTCTGTGCTCAGAGGTTTTAGAGACCATTAATTGCCAGCCGCCTAAAGCGCCACTATTGTCACCATTAGGTTCTCCAAGGGGAAGATAAGTTATACCCACTTGGTCTTCTATAGATAACTTTTCGCTTTCTTCAATTTTATGCCAACCCGTTGGCCAATCTCGCATAAAAAGTAAGTTCCCATTTATAAAGGCTTCTCTTAAGTTACTACTTTTGAATTCAAAAATATCTGGATGGGTAATGCCGTCGTCCACGAGTTTTTTCATTTTTTTAAAAGCATATCTATTCTCGTCTGTATCAATGATATTTGTATTGTGGCCTGGATCGGTATTTAACTGTCCACCGTAGGTCCATAATAGTTCCATGGCATTACAGGTTAATCCTTCATAAGGATACCAAGAACCACCGAGACCATAAATATCTTCATCTTTAGAAATAGTTTCATAAACTTGAATTAACTCTGTATATGTTTTAGGAATTTTTTGATTGTATTTATTTAATAAATCTTTCCGGTAATAAAGTATACCCGTATCGGTACGATAAGGAATCCCATAAAGTTTGTCATCAATAATATTTCCGTGTAAAGCAGAAGAAAAGAAATTGTTTAGCTCGTTATTTGTAAAATATTCGTCTAGAGCTAAAACATGATTATTTTTTGCTAAAGTATAAGTCCAAACAATATCCGAATCAATAAGGTCCACTTGTTTAGTGGGATCTTCAATTGCTTTCTCAATAAATTCTAATCGATTTTCATGTTTGGGAATATCTACTTTAACAATATTAATATTTGGATTTTCTGCTTCAAACTTTTCAATAATTTCTTGATGTACTGGATTGTCATGAGAGTAAAAGTATAACTCTGCTGTTTGTGCTTCTTTATTAGATAAGTAGCCAACTGTCAATAATCCAAGGGCAATTATGACGCCGATAACTTTTTTGAGTTTCATGATTAGTCCTCCCGGGGTAAAATAATTTTATAATCTAGCGGTGTGGATAAAATAATGGATGTATTAGTCTTTCCATGTTTTTGGATTTTTCCAAGTAATTCTTCCAGTTCAACAGTATTTTTAGCTAAAACTCGAATGGTCATACTGTCATGTCCTGTCATATGGTGACATTCAATAATTGTTGGTTCTTCTTGTACCATTTTCTTGAAATGAGATAATTGTGCTGGTCGCATAGCAACGCCTATATAAGCTTCTAAAGTTAAGTTTAGTTTAGAAGGGTCTACAATTGCTTTATAACCAGTAATAATATTCTTTTCTTCTAACTTTCGAACCCGTTCAGAAACGGCTGGGGATGTTAAGTTAACACGTGATCCCAATGATTTCATAGAGATTCTTCCTTCTTCTTGTAGAATTTTTAAAATTTGAATATCTGTTTGATCCATATCCTTCGTTTTATAGTTTTGATTATAAATTTTCGCACCTCCTTTGTGAAGTTATTAAATTAAGCTATTTTTCTATTATTTTTATCTTTCTAAATCAATAGTATCATATCACTTTTTTTAATGTATGTACATAGTAAAAATCTGATGTTAAAATAATCATATATGGGAGGAGATTAAATGTCAAAAATAAAAATTACTGAAACAGTTTTAAGAGATGCACATCAATCGTTAATAGCAACAAGATTATCTACGGATGAAATGATACCTGTTCTTGAAAAATTAGACCAAGTAGGTTATCATGCTTTAGAAATGTGGGGTGGTGCAACTTTTGATGCTTCATTGAGATTTTTAAAAGAAAGTCCATGGGAACGCTTAAGAAAAATTAAATCTAAAGTTAAAAATACAAAGTTACAAATGTTACTTAGAGGTCAAAACATATTGGGTTATAAGAACTATCCTGATGAAGTTGTAACAGCTTTTATTAAAAAATCAGTTGAAAATGGAATAGATATTATTAGAATATTTGATGCTTTAAACGATGTAAGAAATCTTGAATTAGCCATTAAAGTAACAAAAGAAGCCGGTGCTCATGCTCAGGGCAGCTTAGCTTATACAACATCGCCGGTACATACTGTTGAACATTATGTTGAGTTAGCGAAAAAAATAGAAGCTATGGGAGCAGATTCTATATGTATTAAAGACATGGCTGGTTTATTAAAACCTTATGAAGGTGAAAAGTTAGTGAAAGCTTTAAAAGCAGCTGTAGATGTGCCTATCGATTTACATTCACATGCAACCAGTGGGCTAGCGAGTATGACTTATTTAAAAGGTGTTGAAGCTGGTGTGGATATTATTGACACAGCAATATCACCTTTTTCTATGGGGACATCTCAACCACCAACAGAGTCTTTAGTAGCAACTTTGGCAGGTACTGAGTATGATACTGGATTGGATTTACAACTACTTGATGAAATTGCTGAGTATTTCCAACCAATTAAAGATAAAAGTATTGAAAGTGGCTTAATGGATCCAAAAGTTATGGGTGTAAATATTAACACACTAATTTACCAGATTCCAGGTGGTATGTTATCAAATTTAGTATCCCAATTAAAAGAACAAAATGCCATTGATAAGTTAGAGGATGTATTGAAGGAAGTTCCAAAAGTAAGAGAAGACCTAGGTTATCCACCACTAGTAACGCCAACAAGTCAAATTGTAGGGACTCAGGCTGTTTTAAACGTTATGGCTGGAGAACGTTATAAGATGATTCCCAATGAAGTCAAGCAGTATGTAAAAGGGATGTATGGGAAACCAACGGTACCAATTAAAGAAGATATTGTAAAGATGATCATAGGCGATGAAGCGGTAATAGATTGTCGTCCAGCGGATTTACTTGAACCAGTTCTAGATGAAAACCGAAAGAAAATTGCTAAGTTTATAATGGATGAGGAAGATGTTTTATCTTATACGCTTTTTCCACAACCAGCAATGGAATATTTTAAATATCGAGAGGCACAGCAAAATAAAATAGACGAAGACTTACTAAATGATGAAGATGTAGTTTATCCAATTTAATTGTTTTATTTTATCTGGTTTTTTGATAAAATAAAATAACATAGGAGGATAATATGGCAAAAACAAAACTAACGGAAGAAGAGTTTATTGAACAATGGGAACTGACACGTAGAAAAGGATTTTTTAGGTATATTTTAGTACAAGGCGGATTAAGTTGGGGAATTTTCTCAGGTTTAATATATATATTTTTACTTTTTGTCGGTAAGAATTTTATAGATTTACCACCAGAGGATTCATTAGCGATGAACAAATTTTTTCAAATGGGACTATTTTTTGTCTTTGGACTTGTCCTAGGTGCTATTATTTGGTACCGTAATGAAAAACGATATTTAAATAGAAAACCTTATAATAAAAAGAAGTAGTTAGAAACAGCAGAGATGCTGTTTTTGATTTTTTAATAAAAATGAAGGAAATAAAGGGGAAAAAATGAGAAGGAAATACGTCATAATATTATTAGTTCTAATCTTTGTCTTAACAGGGCAATCCTTTGCTAATAATGAACTAAAAATAAAAATCAATGAGAAAGCAGTTGATTTTTCCGAGAATACAGGGGAACCATTTATTGAAAGTGGTAGGACTTTAGTACCTTTAAGGGTCGTTGTGGAATCCTTAAATGCACAAGTCAGCTGGGATCATGATTTAAGGCAAGCAGTTGTTAAAAAAAATGAAACGACAGTTATTGTACCTATTGGAGCGTCCTATATCTATAAAAACGATAAAAAAATAGAGAATGATTCGAAAGCCCTTATCTTAAACGGTCGAACTTTTTTACCTATACGTGTGGTTATGGAAGCCTTTGGCTATGACGTTAAATGGGAAGAAATGAGTAGAAGCATTTTAATTAATCAAAAGAATAAAAAAAGTATAAACCCTATAGACCAAAGTGTAACAATTAATGGTGGAAAGATCCAAGTAAATGGTTTCAAGGTTGACTTAAAAGACGAAAACATAAAAGTGAAAACAGCATTAGCTAAAAACGCTGTCGGTCAAGTAGATACTCTAGAAAATATTGCTAAGGCGAATGAGGCAACATTAGCTATTAATGGTAGTTATTTTTCAGCTTATGATGATACCGAAATTAAGGACCCCTATGGAATTTTAGTTGTAGATGGTGAAATTGTTCATAATTCGAATAAAAGAGCAACCATTGGCTTTAAAGATAACAAAATAGATATTGATTATGTGGATACGACAATTAAAGGCTCTAATGGTGAACCGACATGGAAATACTCTTGGAATGGCTATTGGCTAAACCATTCTGTCATAGAAAATGGTGTGAGTTTAACGGTATATGATGAAAACAGAGGAAATGAAACCAATAGTTTATTTGGTAGAAATTATGTTGTAGAAGATGGGATTATTACAAAAATTGTAGATAATCAATCAGTAAAAATACCTGAGAATGGCTACGTAGCAAATCTATATGGTGTTTTAGGCAATACCCCTTCAGAAGTATACGATCGTTTTAGAATAGGTTTTCCCTTTAAATATGATGTTACTTTAAAACCTGAAGCAGGAAATGATAAGTTTTGGAACACATTAGATTATGCCACAGGTGCTGGTCCAGCATTAATAATTGATGGTAAAATAACTATTGATTATGAAAAAGAGGGATTTGTCGAAAAGAAAATAACAGAATTCTCTAGTGGGAGAAGTGCAATAGGTTATACAGCAGACGATGAACTCATCTTTATAACAACAACAGCTACAATTAATGAACTTGCAGAGATTATGAGAAACTTAGGATGTATTGAAGCCATGAATTTAGATGGTGGTGCATCGAGTGGTCTTTATCATGAAGGACAGTATATTAGAAAACCAGGTAGAGATATTAGCAATATTATCTATATTCAATAGAAAAATTCAAATGGCTAAGGTTTCTTAGGATGAAAGAGATAAGATACCTTAGCTATTTTTATTACAAATGAGTAAAATTAATAGTATTTCTTAATTGAATTCGATATAATGAAATAGAGAGTAATAGTAGATGTTTAAAGGAGAACTATGAGTCAATTGATCAGTAATGCAGTAAATTTTGTAAAAGAGAATATAATAAAAATCATACAAGAAGATTCAGTTGTTATTGATGCAACCATCGGTAATGGTTATGACACATTATTTTTAAGAGAAAAATTAAACGAAAAGGGATTTCTTTATGGTTTTGATATTCAGGAAAAAGCCCTTCAATCAACTCAAGAGCGATTGATTAAAAATGCTTGTTATAATCGGGTAAAATTGATTCATGATAGCCATGAGAATTTTAAAAAGTATGTGGAAGTTCCAGTGGATCTAATACTATACAATTTAGGTTATCTACCTAAAGGGGATAAATCCATCACAACAGAAAGCACTAAAACACTTAAAAGTGTTAAAGAAGGCATGTCTTTACTTAAAAGTGGTGGTGTCATTATAATAACTGTTTATCCAGGGCATTTACCTGGTGCTTTAGAGTTAGAAGCGTTATCTAATTATTTACAAACAATCAATCAGAAGGAATTTGCTGTGATGAAAGTTGATTTTTTTAATTATAAAAATAAACCACCAGTGGTTTTTATGATAGAAAGAAGGTAATCTATGAAAAAAAATATGTATTTAATACTACTAATATTGGTTGTTTTATTATTGACAGCTTGTCAAGAAGAAGCCATTCAATCAGAAGACAATAATCTATTTTATGTTGAAGCAGAAACAATTGAAATAAAAGAACATGTACAGATGAATCAATACAATGGTCGAATTATTTCAGATGACATTACTAAGTTATCCTTCAAGCAAGGGGGAAGGGTTGATGAAGTATTTATAGAAGACAATTCTATTGTAGAAAAAGGTCAGTTAATCATGACCCTAGAAAAAAATGATGTATTATTACAAAAAAAAGATATTGAAGAAAGTTTGTCCTTGGCAAGGAATCAGTTGACTAAAGCAAAGGAGCAGTTTGATTATTTAGAGGACCAATTACAGAAATTAGAAGATTTATATGCTAATGAAGCCATTGCCAAAGATCAGCTAGATGAGGTTGACTTAAAGACTCGTATTGCAAAGGAAGATATGGCCATTGCTCAGAGTAACATTGATAGAAGTTTATTAGCATTAGAGAATGTTAATCGAAGCATTAATAACCATGAGCTTTATGCAAACATTAGTGGAGAGATTAGCCAAGTACTTGTGCGTTCAGGAGAAATGATCCAAGGTGGTGCACCAGTTGCTTTGCTTAATGAAAAGCAGTTAGAAGTCAGTTTTGGCGTTACACAGAAAGATTATAATACGCTAAGTATTGGTGATGAAGTATCTGTTAAGTTCAATGATGAAAAGTACATAGGGATTATTTCTAGTATTTCTACATTCCCCGATGAACAATCACAAACTTATGAAATGCAAGCAAAGTTAACAGAGAGTGAACTACCAATTAATGCCATCGTATCCATAGAGTACCCTGTGGCTCGAGTAAAAGGCGCTAAAATACCAATTGACGTTGTTATATCAGGAGACAAAGACTATGTCTATCTTGTAAAAGAGGACTTTAGTGTAAAGACACCTGTTGAAATTCTCGCAATTCATGGAAATTATGTGATTGTGAAAGGATTAGAAACGAATGATCTAATAGTGACAAAGGGCATGAAGCGATTAAAGGATCATCAACCTGTAGAAGTGGTTAGGTGATTGGATGAAAACGATTATAAGAACTGCAATAAAGTATAAGAAAATTACATTAATGGTTCTTGCTATTTTACTACTAATGGGAGTCTACAGTTATTATATTATGCCACGGCAAGAGTTTCCTGAAATCAATGCACCAGTTGCCTTAGTAACGGTTCAATACCCTGGGGCTTCACCAGAAGACATTGAAAGTTTAGTCACTTCTAAAGTTGAAGAGCGATTAGAAGCCTTAGATGGCTATGACTATTCAAATTCAAAGTCTCTTAACAGTTTTTCTGTATCTGTGGTTCGCTTGACAGTAGACGCCGACATAGATAAGACATGGGCAGATTTAAGACAAGAAATGAATGATTTACAAAGTGAATTACCAAATCAAGCGGAAGAAATAGATGTGAACACAGATGTTGTCAGAACAGCAGGCATATTAGTGAGTATTTCTAGTCAAGAGTTTGATTATGAAACCTTAGAGTCTTATGCCAAAGAACTCGAGATGAATCTAAAAAAAGTTGAAGGTCTTTCAACAATAGATATTGTTGGGATACAAGAAAAAGAAGTAAAAGTCACTGTAGATTATAAAAAATTAAATCAATTCAATTTATCAATGAATGAAATTTTACAGTTAATTGAAAGCAATAGCGTTGAAATACCCAGTGGATCTGTCGAAGAAGATGGAAAATCTGTTATTATAAAAACAGAAGGCTCCTTTGTGGATTTAGAAGAAATTAGAAATTTAACCATTGCTATTTCAAGGGAAAATGGTAGTATCGCAAAACTAGGTGATATTGCTACTATTGAGTATGGTGTGGAAGATTCGAATTATAAGATTCGCCACAACGGAGAAAATGCAATTTTATTGGTTGGATACTTTAAAGAAAATGAAAATATTGTTTTGATCGGTGACCAGATTGAAAAAATGATTGATGATTTTGGAAAAAACATTCCAGAAAGTGTTCAGTTTTCAAAGATCTCATTTCAACCAACCAATGTAGATCAAGCCATAAGAAATTTTTCTATGAACTTATTACAAGGCATTATATTCGTAATCATTGTAGTCCTTATAGGTATGGGATTTAGAAATGCAATTATTGTATCTTTAGCTATTCCATCTACAATACTGATTACTTTTAATATGATGAACTTACTAGGATTTAAGTTACATCAAATTTCCATTGCAGCATTAATCGTTGCTTTAGGGATGTTAGTTGACAATGCTATTGTAATAAATGACTCTATTCAAGTAAAGTTAGATGAAGGTATGGATAAATTACAGGCATGTGTTCTTGGGACAAGGGAAGTTGCTATTCCAGTTTTCACCTCTACCTTAACGACAATCGCAGCATTTTTACCGTTACTGATGTTACCTTCAGTTGCTGGAGAGTATATTAAATCTCTACCAAGTATAATTATGATTTCTTTGTTGATTTCGTATATGATTGCTATTATTATTACGCCAACAATTTCCTTTATTTTCTTAAAGGAGATAAAGAAAGAACAAAAGAAGAGTCGCATTCGGAAAATATTTAATCAAATGTTAAAGTTCAGTTTGAATCATAGAAAAACTGTTGCATTAGCAATTATTGTATTGATTGTTATAACAGTTAATGTTGCATTGGCCATTGGGTTGCAGTTTTTTCCTTATGCTGATACGGATTTAATCTACCTAGACGTCAACAATGATGAAAGTGGCAGCATTGATTCAACTGAAGAAATAATAAATAGTGTAGAAGAAGTTTTAGCTTCAGATCAATATGTCATAGATTATACAACGGCTATTGGTAATGGATTACCTAAATTCTATAATACAATGCCATTACCCTCCCCATCAGACAGTTATGGACAATTAGTTGTAAAGGTTGCTGTTGATGAAGCCTTTGAAGATGGTTTACCTTTTGAAAAGTATCTAGAAGACTTACAAAATCGACTAGATAGAAATGTTATCAATGGTCAAGTTGTTGTTAATAGAATTGAACAAGGTGAACCCATTGGTCACCCCGTTAGAGTCAGAGTCCTTGGTGAAAATATTGATGAACTGAATCGTGTCGCCACGGAACTTAAGAATATGCTAGATGAAATGAATGGAACCGTTAATATAGGGGATGACTTTTTAGACCAAAGGTACCAGTTTAAAATTGATATTGATGATGATTATGCAAGCATCCTAGGATTAACAAAATATGATTTGCAAAATGAAGTTTCCTTAGCATTACGTGGTCGGAGTACTTCAGTTTTAAGAACTGAAGGAAAAGAGTATAATATACAGGTGAAGAGTAATATTGAAAAGAAAGATGATTTAGAGAATTTACTAATTAAATCTTCTATGTCCGGTAACAAAGTATTATTAAAAGATGTTGCAACTATGAAATTAATATCTGAATATCCTGAAATTACAAAGTTTAATGCAGAAAAATCCATTCTTGTTTATTCAGATGTACGACCTGGGTATTCATCTGTTGAAATTGAAAGACAGTTAGGGAATTTAATTGAAGCAAGCAATGATTTTAGAAATGTAGATATAATATTTGACGGGGAACGAGAAAAAATAATTGAAAACTTTGGGAATGTAACGATTTCTGCAATATTTGCTATTGTTCTAGTTTTTCTTATTTTACTTTTTCAGTTCAAAAGTTATCTTAGAACATTGGTTATATTATTTACAATCCCATTATCTACTATTGGTTCAATTTTAGGTCTATATGTCTTCAATCAAAAGTTGTCATTTTTAGCCTTTCTAGGAATTGTTAGTTTACTAGGAATCGTTGTAAACAATGCTATTGTATTAGTTGATTTTATTGATTCGGAAAGAAACGATGGAAAAGCTATTAAAGAAGCTTGTCTAGGCGCTGTTGAGAAGCGTTTCAGACCAATCATTTTAACAACGGCTACAACAGTTATTGGACTGTTGCCACTGGTTTATTCAAGATCAGTTATGTTTATGCCATTAGCCGTTGCTTTATTATCGGGACTATTGGTCTCTACAGTACTGACATTGGTTATTATACCAACAGTCTATTATCAAGTTTTAAAGCATGAGTGTAAAAGCGACCCATTAGAACCATTAAAGAATCAATTATCATCTTTAAAATAACTTTTATTTTTTTAGAAGTTGTGATATTTTAGAAGTGTTGAAAAATTTGAATGAAAAGGGGATTAATGAATGGAAAATCATGTGAAAGAAATTTTATTTACCAAGGAAGAAATTGATACAATGGTACTACAAATCGGAAAGCAAATTGCTAAAGACTATAAGGGCAAAGACTTAATGCTTATTTGTGTTTTAAAAGGTGCAAATGTTTTTATGAGTGATTTAATGAAAGCTATTGATATCCCAGTAGAAATAGACTTTATTTCTGCTTCTAGTTATGGACACTCAACTGTTAGTAGCGGTGTTGTAAAATTTTTAAAAGATACGGACTCAAGTGTTGAGGATAAGCATGTTATTTTAGTAGAAGATTTAGTTGATACAGGGTTAACACTCAATTATTTACTTAAAAACTTTAGAAATCGTGATGCAGCATCTGTTGAAGCCTGTACTTTATTAGATAAGCCGGAACGTCGGACTGTAGATGTAGATGTAAAATATAAAGGTTTTAATATTCCAGACGAGTTTATTGTTGGTTATGGAATTGATTACGCAGAGAAGTATAGAAACTTACCTTATATTGCAACGTTAAAACCTGAGGTTTATGCTGACTAATGAAGGGATTAATATTATTTGGATCGCCACATTTAAAGGGGAAAACAAATAAAGTACTTACAGAAGTAATGGATTCACCGGATGTAACAATTGATTATACACGTATTGATTTATTAAAAAAGAACATTCATCATTGCATTGGCTGTAATGAATGTAATAAAGGTGATTTTAGTTGTATTTACGACGACGATATGGTAGAAATATACAAAGCAATAGAAGCATCAGATGTGATCGTCTTAGCCACGCCAATTTACTTTAACTCCGTTACAAGTATTATGAAGACGATGATTGACCGGTGTCAACGGTTTTTCAATATGAAAGTGAATCATGGTTATGCATTTAAAAACAAAACAGGGATACTAATTGGGACAGCGGGTTCTAAGTTGCCAAAGTCTTTTGAGAGTTTTATAAATGTTGGAGATTATTTCTTTCTGTCTATCAATGGACAAATAGAAAAAACACTTTTTGTCAATGGAACGGATCAAGAGGGTTATTTTAATCGTCACTTAAGTAGCATTAAAGATATGGAAAAGTTTTTGTGTACTATTAATAAAGACGAATAAAAATAATTGTATGTCTTTAGCTTTTACTATAATCTAATAGAAGGAATGAATAATTACGAGAGGTGATAAAATGAAATTAGCAAAATATTTTGATCATACTATTTTGAATCCTGATGCAACAAAAGAGGATGTACTAGAGGTATGTAAAGAGGCAAAGGAACATGATTTTTTCTCGGTATGTGTTAATCCTTACTATGTTGCTTTGGTAAGAGAAGCATTAAAAGGAACAGATGTTAAAGTAACGTCAGTTATTGGTTTTCCATTAGGCGCGTCTGTTAGTGAAGTAAAAGCATTTGAAGCGAAAAGAGCTATAGAAGATGGGGCAAATGAAATTGATATGGTAATCAATATCGCTGCTTTAAAAAATAAGCAGTACGATTATGTACAAAAAGATATTGAAGCTGTTGTAAAAGCTTGTGGAGAAGATGCTTTATTAAAAGTAATCATTGAAACATGCTTGCTGACTGATGAAGAAAAAATAAAAGCTTGTTCCATAGCAAAAACAGCGAAAGCAGATTACGTAAAAACTTCTACTGGTTTTTCTACAGGTGGTGCAACTGTTGAAGATGTAAAACTTATGAGAAAAACTGTTGGACCGGATATAGGCGTTAAAGCTTCTGGTGGCGTTCGAGATGCTGAGAAAGCAAAGGCTGTAATTGATGCTGGTGCAACAAGAATTGGTGCAAGCTCTTCAGTAAAAATTGTTATGGGAGAAGTAGCTGATACAGATTATTAATTAAGAGTTTTTTAATAATTTTAATCAAATTTTAATTTGTCTTTAGAATAATCATATTATAGAATGTACTCAAAGATAAAAGAAATGAGGTATATAATGTATTATTCAAGAAATGGTGGCTGTTTGTTTTTAGTTATTGGTGCCTTTATATTTATGTTTTTCTTATCGGCAATTACAAGTCTGTTGTTTACACCTGTCGGAATGGGCATAGCTTTAGTTTTTGGTGGATACTATTTATTTAGAAAAAATAGACTTGAAAAGAAAGCAGAAGATGAAGTTGAAGTTGAAATAAATATAAAAAAAGAGGCGTCTAAAGATGAAGAAACATCTCCACTAGAAGATGATGAATTTAGTAGAGACGCAGAAGATGTTGATTATAAAATTATTGAATAAATAAGCGGATTCCTATAGGTTTCTGCTTATTTTTTTGATATAATTAATTCAGGAGGGGTGATATGGGTGAAAAGTTTTAAAAAAGAACTTTGGTTTCATACAAGTAAAAGACGTGAGTTCATTAATATTACAAATCAAGTGGGTCAATGTATAAAAGAAAGTGGTGTCCAAGAAGGATTAGTACTAGTAAATGCCATGCATATAACTGCGAGTGTTTTTATTAATGATGATGAACCAGGTCTTCATAGAGACTTCGAAAGATTTTTAGAAAAATTAGCTCCGGAAAAGCCTTATAGTCAATACGATCACAACGGATATGAAGACAATGGAGATGCCCATATTAAACGAACAATTATGGGAAGAGAAGTTGTTGTTGCTATTACAGAGGGTGTGTTAGACTTTGGGCCGTGGGAGCAGATTTTTTATGGTGAGTTTGATGGCATGCGAGACAAAAGAGTTTTAGTAAAAATTATTGGAGAATAAAAATGAAAGAAAAAATTGATAAAAAACTCATAGTATCCTTAACAATAGTCATTATTATTTACTTAATTATTAGCAATCCAAACAGTTTAATTATTGCTAAAAAGGCTTTAGCACCATTGATTTTTGCCTTTGCAATAGCCTATTTATTAGATAAAATTGTTGTCATGCTTTCAAAGTATACACGTATTTCAAGACGGTTGAGTATATTCATCACTGTTGTAGGAATTATATTTTTAATAATATTTTTATTTGCAATTGTTGTACCGAAATTGGTTGATAATGCTGTTGAATTAATTGAAGTGTTATCAAATATCGATAATTTCCAAATGCCTGAGTTTTACACGACTATGCTTGATAATGAATACCTTCTCGAAATTAATAATTATATTCGAGAAAGTGTTGAGACTTTCATCAGTAAAATTGGTGCCATTAGTGGCGAGTTATTAAGATCAGTTTTATCACAAGCTTTTATCATAACTTCTAAAATGATTAACTTTATTTTAGCTTTTGTTATTTCAATCTATATGTTAATTGATAAGAAGGATTTAATGGTGCGTTCTAAACGGTTAGTTTTTTCAAGTTTTGATTATAAACAGGCTTTAAATATTATTCGAATTACAGAAATAGCTGATAACATATTTTCAGACTTCTTTATTGGTAAGTTAATCGATTCAACAATTATTGGAATTCTATGTTACCTAGTATCTAGTGCTATAAATATACCGAACGCTTTAATTATTGCATTAATTATTGGTATCACAAATATGATACCTTATATTGGACCTTTTATTGGTGCCATACCAGTGTTGATTATTATTTTATTAATTGAACCAAGCAAGACTTTAGCTATGGGGATCATAATATTTGTTTTACAACAATTTGATGGACTTGTTTTAGGACCAATCGTTTTAGGAGATAAGCTAAAAGTCAATGCTTTTTGGATTATTATTGCTGTTACCATTGGTGGGGCTATTTATGGATTTTTAGGTATGTTACTAGGGGTACCAGTACTAGTACTTATTAAAACAATTGTTGAAGAGTCTATTCGCGACCGTTTACAAGATAAAAATCTATATGAAGTGGAAGAGTTGAGATTGCCAAAAAAAGTGAAACGATCCTTTCTTGAGCGAGTTTATTTAACGTTAAAAAATAAACAATCCGATGATTAATATTTTTCATTTGACAGGTGTGAATTATCTTATTAAAATAAACATGATGGTCTTAGAAAGGAGATTATATTAATGAATGAAAAAGAATTAGTACAAGAAATTCAGCGATTAAAGGAAGAAAAAAATGCTTTAATCTTAGCTCATAATTATCAGATACCAGAAATACAAGCAGTAGCAGACATTTTAGGCGATTCACTTAAGTTAAGTATAGAAGCGGCAAAAACTGATAAAGATATTATTGTTTTTTGTGGTGTTAAGTTTATGGCAGAAAGTGCCAAACTATTAAGTCCAGATAAAAAAGTATTATTACCAGCTTTAGATGCCGGTTGCCCTATGGCAGATATGCAAGATGCTGAAGCATTAAAAGAAATGAAAAAAGAGTATCCTGGGGTGCCAGTTGTAACCTATGTTAATTCCAATACTGATGTTAAAGCTGAAACGGATATATGTTGTACATCTTCAAATGCAGTAAATGTTGTTAAATCATTAGACTCAGATCGAGTAATATTTGGTCCAGATAAAAATCTTGGCTCATATGTTCAGCAATTTGTTGAAGACAAAGAAATTATCTTATGGAATGGCTTCTGTCCGACCCATGAAGCGGTTAGATCAGAAGAAGTAGTAAAAGTTAAATTGAAAAATCCTGGGGTTAAAATATTGGTACATCCTGAAGCCAATCCTTCTGTTGTTGAGTTAGCAGATTTTGTTGGTTCTACTTCACAGATGATTAATTACGTGAAGGAAAATGATGATGAGAAATTTATAATTGGGACAGAAATGGGAATATTAAATATTATGTTTAAAGAGAATCCTAATAAAGATTTTAAATTATTATCACCAAAACTAATTTGTGTGAATATGAAAAAAACTAATCTTAAATCACTATACGATGCATTAAATGAGGAAAAGCATGAAATTACTATTGATGAGGATATTCGTGAAAAAGCGAAACGTTCCCTTGATAAAATGATCAAAATCAATTAGGAGATGAAATAAAGATGTATAATCAATTGGTTCAACCCGATGCATTAAAGGCCTCAACTTTTGATCTAGTAATCATTGGAACAGGTATCGCCGGGTTGTATACTGCTTTAACACTTGATCCAAAGTATAATATTATGCTAGTGACAAAGGATCAACTTTACGAAAGTAATTCAAATTATGCCCAAGGCGGCATTGCTGCAGCATTAGAGGAAAGTGATTTCGAAAAACATGTCATGGATACATTAGAAGCAGGCAGTAATTATAATGATGAAGCGACTGTAAATGTCGTGATCAAAGAAGCAAGAGAAAATATTCAAAAATTAATTGAGTTAGGGGTAAATTTTGATAAACGTGCAGATGGTACTCTTCGACGGACAAAAGAAGGTGGCCATTCAAGTTCAAGAATCCTTCATTATAAAGATTCTACTGGGCGCGAAATCATCCGAGCTTTAACTGAAGGGGCAAAAAAAAGAGAGAATATATATATTTACGAAAATACTTTTGCTATTGATTTAGTCGTTGAAAAGAATCAAGTAAAGGGTATAATTTTCCAAAGGAATCTCAAACGATTTTATGTAGAAGCTTCTAAAACTATTATAGCTTCAGGAGGTATTGGAAAGTTATTTAAAAACTCAACAAATTCTCTAGTTGCCACAGGCGATGGTGTAGCCATGGCTTTAAGAGCATCAGCTGAAGTGATTGATATGGAGTTTATTCAGTTTCATCCAACGGCTTTAAACATTGATGAAAGTCGAAACTTTCTAATATCCGAAGCCCTGCGTGGCGAGGGCGCTGTTTTACGTAACCATAAAGGTGAAAGGTTTATGGAAAAGTATCATATCTTAAAGGATTTAGCCCCAAGGGATATTGTTGCCCAAAGTATTTTTATTGAGATGAAAGCAAATGATACAGATGGGGTTTTTTTAGATATTACGGAAGAAGACTCAGAATATGTTAAAAATAGATTTCCTCAAATATATGAATATTGTTTGAAGTATGGTATTAATATAACAAAGGATTATATTCCCGTTGTACCTGTCCAACACTATTTGATGGGTGGTATACAAGTAGATCTTAATGGCAGCACTTCTATTAAAAACTTATACGCCTGTGGTGAAGTGGCTAGAACGGGTCTCCATGGCGCCAATCGTCTGGCAAGTAATTCCTTATTAGAAGCCATAGTTTTAGGTAATCGTATCGCTAAGGATATTGGTAAAAACGTTAAAAAAAATGACAACAACCAGATGATTCATCCCAAAAGCATGATAGATTCAACCAAACAAGTTGATTATTCAGAAACAATTAAAAAAATACGAGAAATTATGAGTTCAAATGTATTTATTGTACGTTATGAATCAAATTTAATAAAAGCTTTAGAAGCAATCAATAGGATCATTGAGTTAATGGAAGAGAATAATACGATTGAATATTTCGAAGTTATGAATATGCTGATTACTTCAAAGAAAATTATTGAAGATTCTATTGATAGGAAAGAAAGCTTAGGAAGTCATAAGATTATAATTGATAAATAAGGAAAGGAATTTATGGTTAATAAATTTTTATTAGAAAACTTTATTAAAGATGCAATCATTGAAGATCTAAATAATGGAGATTTAACGACGGATCATTTAATAAGTGATCGACATATCTCTAGTGCACGTATGACTGCAAAAGCATCTGGCGTTGTTTCAGGTTTCTTTGTAGCAGAAAAAGTTTTCAAAATGATTGATGAGGAGATAACATTTCATCCTTTAGTTAAAGAAGGTGCCCTTGTTGGACCAGGTGATGATATTTTAGAACTACACGGCAGAACAAAATCAATTTTAAAAGGTGAACGTTTAGCATTAAATTTTATGCAGCGATTATCTGGGATTTCAACCTTAGCTAATCGATTAAGTACCCTTGTAAAAGATTACGATGTAAGGATTGCTGATACTAGAAAAACAACACCTAATCTAAGATTTTTAGAGAAAGCAGCTGTTAAAATTGGTGGCTGTCATAACCATCGGTTTAATTTATCTGATGCAGTGATGATTAAGGATAACCATATTATTGCCGCTGGTGGCATTACCTTAGCTGTAGAAAAAATAAGAGAAAATATTTCCCATACAACTAAAATTGAAGTGGAAGTTCAAGATCTAGAAATGTTGAAAGAAGCGTTAAAGGTAAAGGCAGATATCATCATGCTAGATAATATGTCCTGTGAAACAATGAAGGAAGCCGTTAAAATAAATAATGGCCAAAGTATCTTAGAAGCTTCTGGTGGAATTAATGAAGAAACCATTGTATCAGTGGCCCAGACAGGTGTAGATGTCATTTCAGTTGGTGCATTAACCCATTCCTACCAGTCATTAGATATTAGTTTAAATATTAATTAAAGTGTGCAAGCACTTTTTTTTTGAAAAAAAGAGAGAGGAAAAAGTATGAGTATATATGTTATTGGTCATAAGAATCCAGATACTGATTCCATCACTTCGGCAATTACATATTCTAACTTAAAAAATAAACTAGGCTTTAATACAAAGCCCTATCGTTTAGGAGAAATGAACCTTGAGTCTCAATTTGTATTGGATTATTTTGCTGTGGAACCTATTAAAGCAATAGACAATGTAAAGATCCAATTAAGAGACTTAGCATTTGATGAGATCAAGGCCTTAACTTCAGATGTATCTATTCGTTTTACCTATAATTACATGAGTGAGAATCGGGTAAGAACCCAGCCAATTGTAGATGAATCTAATCATTTAATTGGTATTGTAACCATGCGGGACATAGCCATGAGCCTTATTAGTGGAAACTATTATAAGATTAATACTTCTCTTGAAAATGTGAGTAGAGATTTGGATGCGGAAGTATTAAATGAAGGTAACACAACTGTTGATGGCAATATTTTAATTATGGCTTATCATTATGATACAATCAAAAAAAAAGAAGCAGTAGATGAAGATTCTGTTGTAATTGTAGGTGATCGTTACGATATCATTGAACTTTGTATTAAAGAACAAGTGAAGTTAATTATTATTACTGGAAAGGTTAAAATACCAGAACATTTAATTAATTTGGCAAAGATTTATGGGGTGAGTATGGTACGGACACATTTTGATTCATATACAACTGCGAAGTATATTAATCAAGTGAATTTTCTGTCATCAATAATGATTACGAATCCAATAACCTTCAATGCTAAGGATTATTTAGAAGATTTTAAAGAAGAAATTCAAAACCAACCCCATTCTAACTATCCTATTATAGATGATGATCATAAGTATTTAGGGATGGTTAACCGCAGACATATTTTGAATCCAGGTAAAAAGAAAGTTATTTTAGTAGATCACAATGAATACCGTCAAAGTGCAGAGGGTTTAAATGAAGCAGAAATTTTAGAAATTGTTGACCATCATAAACTAGGAGATATTTCAACAACCTTACCCATAACTTTTAGAAATTCACCTGTGGGGAGTACCAATACAATAGTATATCATATGTATCAAGAACAAGGGATAGTTATTGAACCGAAGATAGCTGGTTTAATGATTGCCGGAATTCTTTCAGACACTTTATTATTAAAATCGCCAACAACAACAATAATGGATCAAGAAGCCATTAAAGGGTTAGAGAAAATCATTGATATTGATATTAATGATTTTGCAATGGAAATGTTTAAAGAAGGCACAAGTCTAACTGGTCAAAGTACAGAAGAAATTTTTCATAAAGACTTTAAAGAATTTCATCTCTATGGTGAAAAAGTTGGCATTGCACAAGTATTCACATTAGATATAGAAGATGTTTTTAATAGAAAAGAAGCATTTATTGAATATATAAAGGATATTTTTAACTCAAAGGAACACTATTTAACCCTTCTACTAGTAACAGATATCCTAAATGAGGGATCATATTTATTGTTTGAAGCACAAAACAAACAATTATTATCCATTGCTTTTGACCGTCGCATAGAAGAAGGAGATTATGTTGAAAATTTAGTTTCAAGAAAAAAACAAGTACTACCAAAGATCATGAAAGCTATAAATATTTTAGATTAGGAGAAGAAAATGATAATTTTAAAGCTTATTGTCGCCATGGTATTAATTCTTTATTTATCAAATAAAACTAAAAATATTGGTTTATCATTAATCATCGGTGGTAGTTTTTTAGCACTTTTAAGTATGAAAAGTTTTGAAGAAATCTTCCATACGTTAATAATGACTTCAACGGAACCTTTAACAATTGAACTGTTATTAGCCATTTTATTTATATCGATACTAGGCTACTTAATGGATCAACTAGGCTATATGAATCGTATGATTGAAGGTTTAGAAAATGTACTAAGAAGCGTAAAACTGACAATTTTATTAACACCAGCGATTGTTGGAACCCTATTAGTGACTGGTGGTGCTTTAATGAGTTGTCCTATGGTAGAAACCTTAGGCGATCGTATTGGCTTATCCAATGAAAAAAAAGCAACAGTCAACTTAATTTTTAGACATGGACTGTACTTTATTTATCCGTTATCGCCACCAATGATTTTGGCCATTAAGCTTGGTGGGTTTGATCCTTGGGCATTTATAAGGTTAATGCTACCGATGAGTATTGCCATGTATTTCGTTGGGTATTTTATATTTTTAAAAGACATTGAAGTCGAAGCATTACCGAAAATTACTGTAAAAGAATATTTTAAGAATTTAGTTAAATTTCTGTATTTCACATCACCTATTATTTTGAGTGTATTAGGCGTATTTGTACTTGGTATAAAATTTCATTACTCTTTGGCTTTAGGTATTTTATGGTTAGTTGGCATACAAGAAATTGACTTGCTAATGAATAAGGGGGAAAGAAAAAATGTATTGAAACTTATTCCAAAAGGCATTAGTATAAAAATGCTTCTTGCAATTTTTGGCATTATGTATTTTAAGAATATTGTTGGTAGTTTAGATGCTTTAAATGCAACGTTGAATAGTTTTATTAATTCAGGCTTTCCAATTGAAGTCATAATCTTTCTATCTGCGGCACTCATATCCTATACGTTAGCTTCTACGCAGCCAGGGATTGCAATATTATTTCCATTAATCTTGCCATTGGCATCAACAATGGATATGAAGCTCCTTTATGGGATGTTTATTTATGTCAGTGCATTTATGTTTTACTATGCCTCACCACTGCATATGTGTCAGGTATTAACCTTAGAGTATTTTGATGTGAGCATTAAAAAATTATATAAGAATTATAAAGTGATTTTACCTGTCGTATATGTTGTCATGATTGCTATGTATATGGTTAATATAGTCTTATAAATAGAAAATGCTCTCGACTCAGTCGAGAGCATTTTTATTAGGAAATCTTTTTAGAAATAGGATTTTTTCCTTAAGAAATCATATGCTTTTTGAATGTTTTCCTCCGTCCCTACAAGAAATAACTGGTTTTTCTCATGAATAGGTTTATTACCCCGTGGGAAAATAAACTCATCATTTTCAACATCGAAAATGCCAGCAATGACAGTTTCATTAGGAAATTTCTCATGATTAGCAATTTCAGAAACGCTTTTACCAGAACACTTTGCACCTTCTGGAATCGTAACAATGGAGATCTCTGCTTTACCATTTCTTAAAGAAACAACGTTTCTAATTTCTGGATTATCAATATCTAAAGTGAACTTATCAACAAGCATTTTTGTTGAATGACCAATATTTGTTGCACCAGCAATAATATAAGCTTCTTTATAATCTGGATCTCGCATACGGACAAAGATGTTTTCAACTTGAAAATTCTTTGCTAGGATGGAAAATAATAAATTGTGTTTATCATAGCGCATGGCTCCAATAGCATAATCAGCTTTTTGAATGCCTGCCTCTTTTAAGATATTAATATTTGTTGCATCGCCATGAATGGTAACAACCCCAATTTTTGAATAAAGTTTTTCACATCTTTTTTTATCTTCGTCAATTATAATAATATCATGTTTTTTTGATAGATATTTAGCTATTCCTTCTCCGACAATACCGCCACCTGCAATAACTATGTACATTTAATCCTCCTTTATTTCCAAGCATTCCTATTAAATAATATAAATATAGGTATTAATTCTAAACGACCGGCCAACATACCAAAAGCATAAGTCAACTTAATGATTGGTGATAAGGAAGCCATTTTTGATACAGAAAAGTAAAATGGACCTATATTGCCAACAGCTGAAGCCATACCTGAGAAAGCTTCAAAAGCATTTAAATCAGAGAATAAAGCTGTTATACCGGCACCAATAACAATTAGATAAATCCAAGCAAATACTAAACCTGCAATTCTAAAAACTTCATTGTCTTCTAAAATAACATGGTCTAATTCAACTGGAATAATTGCATTTTCAGGTAAATATATTTTTTTAAGTTCTCTGTTAAATAATTTCTTCAAAACTTCAAGTCTAAGGACTTTAATACCACCGGCAGTCGAACCAACACATCCACCAATAATCATGGTGAGAATGAATATTTGTTTCGCAATGGTTGGAAAGAAACTGCTACCAATATACTCGGTACCAAAACCAGTTGTCGTCATCAGTGAGACGACTTGAAACAATGAAGTTCTAAAAGCTTGCTCAATATTTAAGAGACAAGCACTTGAAGCAAAGACCATACCTAATAAAATGATTAAAGTAAAAATACTAATATAATAAACAAAAGATTTAAACTCAACGTCTTCTAATAAATACTTAGGCGATCCCGTCAAAACTTTAAAATGTACTAAGAAGTTCACACCGCCAAGAAACATAAAGAAAATGATAATGTATTCAATTGCTTTATAATTAGCATATCCATTTTGCATATAATAACCAATGGAAGCGTCATGGTTAGAAAAACCACCAGTAGAAAGCGTGGTTAGACTATGTATAAAAGCATCAAACATTGACATGCCAACAACTCTAAGTAATATTGTTTCCAGAAGGGTCAATAGAAAATATATACCCCAAAAATATTGAATGGTTTTATAAACATTTGGTACAGGTCTTGAGGAACTAATTTTATGGCTTTCAGCGCCGAAAAGCTGCCAAATACCACCTTCAACATTGAATGTAACAAATAGAAAAAAAGTTAAAATACCTAAACCCCCAAGCCATTGAATAAATGAGCGCCAAAAGATAATAGAATGGGCCATTGTATCAAGACCTTCGAAAACTGTTATACCTGTCGTTGTGAAGCCAGAAACAGCCTCGAAGAAACTATCGACTAAAGATTTTCCTAAGCCAAAAGTGAAAGGCAATCCACCAATAAAGGAAATACTAATCCATGCAATAGCACATAGAAGCATACTTGAGGGCAAATCTAATTTCACTTTGTGTTCTTTAGTTAATAAAATAATAATACCACCAAGGAATAAAGCAATAGCACTAGGGTAAATAAATGGTTTTACGGCAGATATAGGTTCCTGATAGATAAAAACGAAAATGATTGGTACAAGTAAAAGAATACTTAATAAGATTAATAAAGAGCTCATGAGTTTCATGATTGAAATGATTTTTTCTTTCATTAATTATACCTCCTGATTACTACATTGATACCATATGAAAATTATTTTATTCAAAAATAACAAAAAATTTAGTATTTACTTGGTAAATTAAGGAAATCAATGTAAAATAACAGTAGCAATAGAAGTAAAGGGGGCATTTATGTGTGGCAGATTTTTAATTGATTATGAATTCAGAGATCTAATTGATAAATATAATCTTGCCAAGTATCAAGGGTCAATGAATAAAGGCGAGATTTTTCCAAGTCAAGGGGTTATGACAATCGTTCAAAAATATGCTATAGCAATGCAGTGGGGATTTGATTTTAAATGGTCAAGTAAAAGAATAATCAATGCTAGAGCAGAAACAATTTTTGAAAAGAAGACTTTTAAAAATCTTGCAAAGTCTAAACGCTGTATCATTCCTGCGTCAGCGTATTTTGAATGGCAAAAAAAGAATGATCAAAAGATTAAACATAAAATTTTTGATGATTCAAAAAATATTCTTTCCTTTGCAGGTCTTTATCAAGTAATGAAGAGTGAAACAAGTGAAAAAATCTATCAATTCACAATACTGACAAAGGCAGCTGATGATCAAATAAGAAGTATCCATCATCGTATGCCGGTGATTGTTGATGAAAAAGATATTGAAGAATGGCTATTTTCAAAGGTATTTGATCATTCAAGACTAATAGAGATGATTAATAGTGAAAATAGATCATTATCAGTAAAAATTATGTAAAAGTAATATATATCCCTTGATAGAAAGAGAAGAGTATTATATTATAGAATTGTTTGTAAAACAGGAAATCTAAGGAGGAGTCATGAATATGATTGATATTAAAAATGCAAATACGATAAGAGTATTAGCAGCAGAAGGTATAGAGGAAGCAAATTCTGGACATCCAGGGTTACCCCTTGGTGCAGCAGATTTTGCTTACACATTGTTTGATAAGATAATGAAGCACAATCCAAGTAATCCATCATGGGCAGATAGAGATCGATTTGTTTTATCGGCTGGTCATGGATCAATGTTACAATATTCACTGTTACACCTATATGGTTATGGATTAGAAATGGAAGACCTTAAGAATTTTAGACAAATGAACAGTTTAACACCAGGTCACCCAGAATATGGGCATACAGTAGGTATTGAAGCAACAACAGGACCATTAGGGCAAGGAATAGCTAATGGTGTAGGTATGGCAATAGCTGAAACAAAATTAGCAGCAAAGTTTAATAAAGAAGACTTAAAAATAGTTGATCATTACACATATGTTCTAGCAGGTGATGGCTGTATGATGGAAGGGATTAGTTCAGAAGCATCCTCATTAGCAGGCACTTTAGGTTTAGATAAATTAGTAATTCTATACGATTCAAATGATATTACAATAGAAGGTTCAACAGACCTAGCTTTTACTGAAGACGTACGTAAAAGATATGAAGCTTATGGTTTCCAAACACTTTTAGTAGAAGATGGATCTGATATGGTAGCAGTAGAAGAAGCAATTTTAAAAGCAAAGGCAAATAATGAAAAACCATCATTTATAGAAATTAGAACAATTATTGGTAATGGATGTGATGAGAAAGCCGGTACAGCTGGTGCCCATGGTGCCCCCTTAGGTGCAGAAAACATTGAAAAAATGAGAGAAATATTTGGTTTTTCACCAGAAAAATTCACTGTAGAATCAGATGTTAAAGAGTATTTCGCTAATAGAAAAGATGAACTAGCATTAAATGAAAAAGAATGGCAAGAAAAGCTAGAGGCTTATCAAGTAAAATACCCAGAAGATTACAAATTGTATGAAGCATTTATGGAAAATAAGTTTGATTTAAGTTTCTTTGAAGATTTAATGTCATATGAAGTCAATGATGCAACAAGAAAATCATCTGGAAAAGTAATCAATGAAATTGCAAAACATGTACCAAACTTTATTGGTGGATCGGCGGATTTAGCACCATCAACAAAAACATATATGGATGGCTTAGGTGACTATTCAAAAGACAACTATAATGGGGATAACTTCCGTTTTGGTGTAAGAGAATTTGGTATGGGTGCAGTTGCTAATGGTATTTACTTACATGGTGGTTATAATGTATTCAATGCAACTTTCTTTGTGTTTAGTGATTACATGAAACCAGCTATTCGATTAGCAGCATTATCGAATATCCCAATGACTTATGTATTTACTCATGACAGTATTGGTGTTGGAGAAGATGGACCGACACATCAACCAATTGAACAATTAGCAATGTTAAGATCAATACCAAACTTAAATGTTATACGACCGGCTGATTCAACAGAAGTGGTTGCAGCATGGCAGAGTGCATTAGAAAGTAAATCAACACCAACAGCATTAGTCTTAACGAGACAAGGGATGCCTTTTATTAAGGAGACATCAAAAGAAGCCCTTAAAGGTGGTTATGTACTGAACACAATAGAGAACCCAGATATTTTATTAATGGCAAGTGGTTCAGAAGTAAACTTGATAAAAAAAGCTAGTGAAGTATTGTTAGAAGAAGGCATTAAAGCAAAAGTTATAAGTATGCCATCTTTCGAGTTATTTGAAGCCCAGGATGAAGCGTATAGATCCTCTGTATTAGATGAATCTGCAAAGTATAGATTTGCAGTAGAGGCGGGGGCATCAATGGGTTGGTATAAATACATTGCTGGTAAAGGTGATGTTTTAGCAATTGATCGATATGGTGCTTCGGCTCCAGGAAATGAAGTGCTTTCAGCTTATGGCTTTACAGTAGAAGAAGTAGTAAAGCGTGTAAAAGCTTTAATTAAATAAGGATAAAATAATCTCTCTAGATTTTCTAGGGAGATTTTTTAATGAAAATGAGAACTAAAATATTGCTTAATAAACATGATTATGGTAAAATTTTCTATAACTAATAAAGTTTTATATTAAAAATATTATAGATAGATACATAAATTAGTCATTAAACATAAAGGGGCCCAATATGTCAGAAAGAGTACTAACGGCGATTAATGCTGAATACATAAAATTAAGACTAAACAATATTCTAGAAAAAAGAAGTCTTGAAATTGTCGAACTAAAGAAATACCAATCTATTTTTTCAAATATTAACCTGAATGTTTCAGATCATGTTGAACTACTTATTATTGATCAAGCGCTAGATTTTAAAATTGAAAAATTAATGGGTGAAATCTCTAAAATTAGAAAAGATTTACCAGTAGTTCTTTTATCAAATCCTTTAAGAAAGGATGAAATTGTAAAATATTTAAAAATGGGTATTAGTGATTTTATTATTCTGCCAATGGATGAAAATCGAATCAACAAAACTTTAGATAAATTTTTACATGCATCGAAAAATCTAATTGGGATTAATAATATAAACAATCACTATAAAGACATATTGGCTTTAGAGTTAAAGAAATCATATAAAGGAAGCTATCCTGTAGTTTTTTCATTGATGATTTTTGAGGAACTAAATGGCTATGAACATGCTGAAAAATTCCTGAAGGAAATTGTTGGAGACCTATGGGATACTGATCAAATAATGTTTTTTAGAAAGAATGTACTCTTAGGGATTCATCCTTTTTCATGTCATCAAACGACGGATATTATTAAAGAAAAATTTCTTGAAAGATATAATGAATTTAAAAGTAATAATAAGAAAATTAAGCAATCTTTAATAATTGAAACAGTTGTTAAAGGTGAAGAGAATGCAAATGATGTGAACTATTATATAGAAACCTTTGAAAAATACTTATAATAGCTAATGTTTAATAGTCGTTTAAATTATAACAATCCTTGAAATCCTTTTCCTAGAGAAGTATAATTAAGAAAAGTATATCAAGTGATAATAATGTGAGATATTTTTAAGTAAATAGCCGAAGGGGAAATATAATGCTAGCCTAAACATTATAGAAACTTTCAGGCACAAGGATCGTTATTTGATGAAACTCTGGAGAGTTCGAAAGACACCGAAGGAGAAATACAGCAATGTAGAAACTCTCAGGTTAAATACAGAGAATACTGGCACTAGTTTTAGTGTGCGTATTCTCTTTTTTTTATAAAAAAATTTAAAGGTGCGCATAAAGGGTATAAGAAGAAAAAGGAGGGAAAACATGGCAGATTTGAAGAAAACAGCACTCTATGAAATGCATGAAGCAGCTGGCGGAAATATTGTAGACTTTTCTGGCTGGGCGTTACCAATTCAATACACTTCTATTAAAGAAGAACATCATGCTGTAAGAAACAATGCAGGCTTGTTTGATGTATCTCATATGGGAGAAGTTACTATCAAGGGGCCGGATGCAACAGCATTTGTTCAATATTTAGTAGCTAATAATGTTAAAAGTTTAAATGACAATCAAATTCTTTATACGATGATGTGTTATGAAGACGGTGGGATTGTAGATGACTTATTAGTATATAAATATACAGATAATCACTATTATCTAGTCATTAATGCGAGTAATGTAGAAAAAGATTTTGAGTGGATGCAAAAAAATAGCGATGCTTTTGATGTGACATTGGTTAATGAATCCAATGATGTTTCAGAAATAGCTATTCAGGGACCAAAGGCACAAGAAATTTTACAAAAGATTACTGACATCGATCTTGATGAAATTAAGTTCTTTTATTTCAAAGATGAAGTAAAGGTTAATGGCAAGAAAGCACTCGTTTCTCGTACCGGTTATACTGGGGAAGATGGTTTTGAGGTATACACAAGTCACGAGAATATTGTTGAGATTTGGGAAAAATTATTTGAAGTAGGAGAAGATTTAGGTTTAATGCCTGCTGGTTTAGGTGCTAGAGATACCTTAAGATTTGAAGCATCATTACCATTATATGGCAATGAATTATCTAAGGATATTACACCTCTTGAAGCTGGTTTAGGTTTTTTTGTTAAGCTAGACAATGATGATTTCATCGGCAAAGAAGCTTTACTTAAGCAAAAAGAAAATGGGCTAGAAAGAAAAATTGTTGGGTTTGAGTTAACAGATCGGGGTATACCAAGACATGACTATGATGTCTATAGCGGCGACGAGAAAATAGGTTTTGTTACAACTGGTTATAAGTCTCCAACTCTTAAGAAAAGTATAGGTTTAGCAATGGTACCAATAGAATATGCTGATCTAGGGACAGAGATTTTAATAGAAGTACGTAACAAAATGAAAAAAGCTAAAGTTGTTAGCAAAAAGTTTTTAAAGAAAAATTATAAAAAATAAGGAGGAATATTTATGGAAGTAAAAAAAGGTTTGTATTATTCAGAAGATCATGAATGGGTAAGAGTTGAAGAGGGTGTAGCGACGATTGGTATTACGGATTTTGCACAGCATTCAATGGGTGAAATAGTATATGTTGAATTACCAATGGAAGAGGATGAATTAGACGCTGGTGATGTTTTTGGTGTCCTTGAATCAGTTAAAGCTGCTTCTGACTCTTTTACACCAGTCAGTGGTGAAGTTGTTGAAGTTAATGAAGTGTTAGAAGATGAACCAGAATTAATTAATGAAAGTCCTTACGAGGCATGGATTTTAAAGATTATGATGTCAAATGAGTCAGAATTAAAAGATTTAATGAGCCCAGAGGAGTACGAAGAATTCTGTAATAAGGAGGACTAAATGCATAAATTTATTCCAAATACTAAAGAAGATAAAAATAAAATGCTTGAAGCCATAGGTGTTGAAAGCATAGATGACCTTTTTAGTGAAATACCAGAAGCATTAAGATTAGATAGAGATCTAGATTTGCCAGAACAAATGGCAGAAATGGAATTAAGAAAACACATGCAGGACCTAGGCAAGAAAAATCAATCAATTGATGATTTAACTTGTTTCTTAGGGGCTGGAGCATATGACCATTATATTCCGTCTGTTGTTAAGAACTTAGCATCACGGGGTGAATTTTATACCGCATATACACCTTATCAACCAGAAATTAGCCAAGGAACTTTAAGGGTGATTTTTGAATATCAAACAATGATTTCTGAATTAACAGGCCTTTATGCTTCAAATGCTTCCCTTTACGATGGACAAACAGCAGTTGTTGAAGGTGCAATTATGGCTGTTGCAAAGATGAGAAAAAGAGAAACCGTATTGGTTTCAAAATCAGTTCATCCTGAAACAAGAAAAGTACTAAGAACGTATTTAGAGCACCAAGACATTAAAGTAATTGAAATTGATATTGACAATGGTGTAACAGATATCGATGATTTAAAAGAAAAAATATCTAAAGATGTTGCTACTGTTATTGTACAAAGTCCAAATTTCTTTGGAATCATAGAAGATATAGAGCCATTAGTTGAAGTTACTCATGAAAAAAAATCTATCTTTATGCAATCTGTAGACCCAATGAGTTTAGGAATTTTGAAAAGTCCTGGAGAAATGGGTGTTGATATTGCCGTTGGAGATGCCCAATGTTTTGGAAATGGTTTGAACTTTGGTGGACCATATTTAGGGTTTATTGCAACAACTGATAAACTTTTTAGAAAATTACCAGGAAGAATTGTTGGTGAAACAACAGATGAAGAAGGTAAAAGAGCTTATGTATTAACATTACAGGCAAGAGAACAACACATTAGAAGAGAGCGTGCAACGTCAAATATTTGTTCAAATCAAGCGTTAAATGCATTAATGGCAACTATCTATTTATCCACAGTTGGGAAGCAAGGATTAAAAGAAATTGCTTTACAATGTATTAATAAAACAAATTATGCAATTGAAAAAATAACAGCTCTTGAAGGGTATGAGTTATTATTTGATCAGCCTGTATTTAAAGAATTTGCTATTAAAGGCACTTCAGATGTTCAAAAAATAAAAGATAAGTTATTAGCAGAAGGTATTTTAGGTGGTTATAGTTTAGGAACAGAATATGATACCTTTAAAAATTCAGCACTTTATGCAGTAACAGAAAAAAGAACAAAAGTAGAAATCGATAAATTGGCTGAAGTTTTGGAGGTGATTTAGATGTTATATGATCAACTCATATTTGAAAGATCGAAAAAAGGCAGAAAAGGTATTACATTACCAAAATGGGACCTTGAAGAGAAACCTTTAGAAGATTTAGTTCCAAAGAAGTTCATAAGAACTGAAGATACAAACTTACCTGAAGTAAGTGAAGTAGATGTGATTAGACATTATACAAACCTTTCAACGATGAATTACGGTGTAGATACTGGATTTTATCCATTAGGTTCTTGTACAATGAAGTATAATCCTAAGATTAATGAAGAAGTGGCATCTATTGGTAGCTTGGCAAATATGCATCCTTACCAAGATGAGAAAACTGTTCAAGGATCTTTAGAGTTAATGTATGACTTAGCAGATATGCTAGCAGAAATTTCTGGGATGGATCAGGTAACATTACAACCTGCTGCTGGTGCCCATGGTGAGTTAACGGGTATTATGTTAATTAAAGCATATCACCATGCCAGGGGAGATTTTAAACGAACTAAGGTAATCACACCCGACTCTTCCCATGGAACCAATCCAGCAACAATTAATATGGCTGGATATGAAGCTATAGAAATTAAATCTAAAGCAACAGGAGAAGTTGATATTGATGCGTTAAAAGCAGCTTTAAATGATGAAGTGGCTGGACTGATGTTAACCAATCCAAATACACTTGGTTTATTTGAAAGAGAAATTAAAGAAATTGCTGATTTAGTCCATGAAGCTGGTGGATTACTTTATTATGATGGTGCAAATATGAATGCAATTATGAGTAAAACTAGACCAGGTGACATGGGATTTGATGTCATGCACTACAATTTACACAAAACATTCTCAACACCTCATGGTGGTGGTGGCCCAGGCGCTGGTCCTGTTGGTGTTAAGAAAAAATTAGCTAAATTTTTACCTGTACCTGTTGTTTCAAAGAATGAAGAGCAATACTTCTTTGATTATGAACGACCAGATTCTATCGGTAAAGTAAAAGGCTTTTATGGAAACTATGGTATTTTAGTAAGAGCTTATAGTTATATCATGTCAATG
This sequence comes from Clostridia bacterium, assembly GCA_035269305.1. GTDB lineage: Bacteria > Bacillota > Clostridia > Peptostreptococcales > Acidaminobacteraceae > DATFJG01. The sequence continues at coordinate 16,232 of DATFJG010000078.1, read as the reverse complement.
GGGAAATCAGGTATTAAAGAAGTCAGTGAAATGGCGGTTCTTAATGCTAACTATATGATGAGTCAGTTAAAAGAGTATTATAAATTGCCAATTGATCGAATTTGTAAACATGAATTTGTACTGGATGGTCTTGAGAATGATCAAGGTGTTACAACTTTAGATATTGCTAAAAGATTATTAGATTATGGGTACCATCCACCAACAATTTATTTCCCATTAATTGTTCATGAAGCATTGATGATTGAACCAACGGAAACAGAAAGTAAAGATACCATTGATGAATTTATTAAAGCAATGGTTGCTATTGCTAAAGAAGCTGAATCAACACCTGATTTAGTGAAAAATGCACCGAATGATATTCCAATGAAGAGAATTGATGAGGTAAAAGCAGCTAGAAATTTAGTTTTAAAATGGGAGAAATAAAATGCTTAGAAAACCTGAATGGTTAAGAACAAAAATAGGACATTATAAAAACTTAAATACAGTAGAAGAAACATTAAAAGATTTACACCTTAATACTGTATGTGATGCAGCTAATTGTCCCAATAGAAGTGAATGTTTCTCAAACAAAACGGCTACCTTTATGATTTTAGGTAGTCGTTGTTCACGCAATTGCCGTTTTTGTGATGTGGCTTTTGGCGGAATGACGGCAGTTGATCCTGAGGAACCTAAACATGTTGCACAGGCAGTAAAAGCATTAGGTCTTAAGCATGTTGTCATCACTTCTGTTACTAGAGATGACCTTGAAGATGGTGGCGCCTTTCAGTTTGTGGATGTAATTAATACGATTCGTGAAAACAGTCCAAAGGTTTCCATTGAAGTGTTAATTCCAGATTTACAAGGCAACCAAGCGGCTTTAAAAACAATTGTAGATGCTAAACCTGAGATCATCAATCACAATATTGAAACCATTAGTCGACTATATGATGCTATACGTCCCAGTGCAATTTATGAGCGTTCTCTTGAGTTGTTAGCTAATGTGAAAGAAATGGACGAAAATATATATACTAAATCTGGATTAATGGTTGGTCTAGGAGAAGAGTCATCAGAGGTTATTCAAGTAATGAAGGACTTAAAAGCTGCTGGTTGTGATTTTTTAACAATTGGACAGTACTTACAACCAAGTAAAGACCATTATCCTGTCAAAGAATATATTCATCCAGATATCTTTAAGAAATATGAGAGGTTAGGATTAGAGATTGGTTTTAAAGCTGTTGCATCAGGACCACTTATTAGAAGTTCATATGATGCATTAGAAATGTTTGAAAAAATATAATCGGAGGTATAAAGATGTTTCCAGAAAATGGAAAAGTAAAAGAAGATTTAAGTCAATTAATTATTGATGATTTAGCAAAAAGAGAAGCAGAAGCTTGTAGTACGTGAGACATTGATGCGACGTTAAAACTCCCGTGGGGAGCAAAAGCTGATGTGGACCCAGAATATGCTGATAAAGTAACAGAATACTTCAATGAAATCGAAGGAAATTTGATTGCCATTGACGATGAACGTAAAGTTAAAATAATAAGAGGCGGCGTCAAAGAGAGAAAAGGAAAATATACGCTTATTTTTAGGTACCAATTAATGGCTGAAGAGGTTGCATTCCAGTTGTAATTATCTTATAATTATTACAACAATGTTATATAATTTAAAGAGGAGGCAAAATGAATAAGCTAAAAGATATTGACCAAGAAATTTTTGACATCATTAACAAAGAGCATAAACGACAAAATGAAGGCATTGAATTAATTGCATCTGAAAATATTGTTAGTGAAGGTGTTCTTGAAGCAGCTGGTAGTGTATTAACAAACAAATATGCTGAAGGTTATCCTGGTAAGCGGTATTACGGAGGCTGTGAAGTTGTAGATCAAGCTGAACAATTAGCAATCGATCGATTAAAAGAGATTTATAATGCTGAGCATGCCAATGTACAACCACATTCAGGATCAAATGCAAATATGGGCGTTTATTTCTCTGTATTAGAACACGGTGACAAAATACTTGGTATGAAGTTAGACCATGGTGGTCACTTAACCCATGGACATCCAGTGAATTTTTCTGGAGTGCTTTATAACTTTGAGAGTTATGGTGTTGATGAAACAGGACGTATTGATTATGATGCTTTAGAAGAAATAGCATTAGACTTTAAACCAAGAATGATTGTAGCAGGTGCTAGTGCTTATTCAAGAATCATTGATTTTAAGCGCTTTAGAGAAATAGCAGATAAAATTGATGCTTATTTAATGGTAGATATGGCTCATATTGCTGGTTTAGTTGCGGCAGGGTTGCATCCAAATCCTTGTGAGTATGCGGATTTTGTTACGACAACAACGCATAAGACTTTAAGAGGACCAAGGGGTGGAGCGATATTATGTAAAAAAGAATATGCTAAAAAAGTAGATAAAGCAATCTTCCCAGGTTTACAAGGGGGCCCTTTAGAGCATATTATTGCTGCAAAGGCTGTTAGCTTTAAAGAAGCATTACAACCTGAGTTCGTTGACTATCAAAAACAAGTAATAGAAAATGCAAAAAAACTATCTGATGAATTAACTAAAAGAGGTTTTGACATTATTTCTGGCGGAACAGATAATCATTTAATGTTAGTAGACCTTAGAAATAAAAATGTGACAGGTAAAGCTGCTGAAAAACTATTAGGTGAAGTTGATATTACTGTAAATAAAAATACTATACCTTTTGATCCAGAAAGTCCTTTTGTAACAAGTGGTATAAGATTGGGAACACCAGCAGTAACAACTCGGGGAATGAAAGAAGATGACATGGTTATTTTAGCTGACTTGATAAATGATACAATTGAAGGTAAAGTTGATCAAAAAGAAATTCATGAAAAAGTTTTAGAACTTTGTAAAAGATTTCCTTTATAAAAAATATAATAAGCGTCTTATCTTTTTAGATAGGACGTTTTTTGATATAATGGAAGAAAAAGGAGAAAAAAATGGATAATTATGTTAATGAAGTACTAAAGCAGAAAATTGATAGGACAATTAAAAACTTAGAAAAAAATAATATGAAAGGATACTACGCAAAGAATGTTGAGGCACTACATGATTTGTTAGCAACTCTAATAGAAGAGGGCTCAACTATAGGATTGGGTGGCTCAATGACTCTATTTGAAACAAAAGCATTAGATTTCATAAGAGAAGGAAACTATGAGTTGTTAGACCGTTACGCCGAAGGTTTAGATGCAGAGGCTATAAAAAAAATCTATCGGGAAAGTTTTTTTGCTGACACGTATTTAATGTCAACAAATGCTATTACTGAAGCAGGAGAGTTATACAATGTTGATGGCCGCGGTAATCGCGTAGCAGCTTTAATCTATGGGCCTGATCAAGTAATTGTCATTGCAGGAGCGAATAAAATTGTAAACAACCTAGATGAAGCCATTAGTAGAAATGAATCCATTGCAGCGCCTGCAAATACGAAGCGATTGGGTTTAAATAATCCATGTAAAGAAGTAGGTTATTGTGTGGACTGTAGCTCTGAGACCCGCATTTGTAATAACTATACCTTTATAAAAAACTCATTAGAGAAAGATCGAATACATGTTATTTTTCTAAATGAAAATTTTGGTTATTAGAAATATATTGAAAGGAGTAATTTATGGCAGATTTTTGGACACATTATTATTGTGGTAGTAAATTACTAAAAAGTCATTCTGAGATGATTCAGAGTAAGAAAATATTCTACCTCGGGTGTCAAGGACCGGATCTATTTTTTTACAAGAAATATGCTGTTCATACTACTCCTAAAAATCTTGGTGAATTAATTCATGAAAAGCAAACAAAGGAAGTCTTTCATGAAGCTTTATTGTATCTTAAATCTAATTTTTCAGAAACTTTACTAAGCTACATCCTAGGATGGATTTCTCATTATATTATAGATAAAAATATTCACCCATATATTGACTCAAAAACTGACTGGAGTCATAAAAGACTGGAAGCTAATATTGATACCTATATTATTGATAAATATTTGGATAAGCCTATTTATCGAATGGATTCAAAGCAGATATTAAAAGTTACATCAGCGCATAAGGATATTATTAAACTCTACCAAATTATAGGTGAGAAAAGATTTAACCATTCTCTGTCAAAGGATGACTATAAAAAATGCCTTCGCAATTTTTCGAGATTCCATAAAGTTTTTAATCAAAAAAATAAGATTAAACGATGGCTTATTTTATTAATTGGGAAATTAATGGGAAGGAATCTTTCAATATTCTTCTACCATGGGCCAGGAGAAGTGAAATTACCAAAGGATATTCATCAGATAGATTTAATTATCAATGAATCCATTGAGGAAATATCAAAAATTATAGAAGATCTCAAAAAATTTTTAGAAGATGATGTGAGTTTAGAAAATATGTTAGAAAACTTCAAAAATATAAACTATTCTGGAATACAATATTAAATATTTAAAGAAAATAATTTTGGGTATATAATAATATTAGAGGCAGAAAGAGGTGAATAATGCATACGAAAAAAATTCTTTCTAATGTTTATAAAAAAGCAAAACGTATAAAATTTAATAACAATTCAAAATTGATTTTTTTTAGCGATGTGCATAGAGGTGACAACAGTATTTCAGATGATTTTGCCCATAATCAAAATATATATTATTATGCACTAGATTATTATTACAATAGAAATTTTAAGTACATTGAGGTAGGTGATGGCGATGAGTTATGGGAACACAGAAAGTTCAAACACCTTAGAATAGCTCATAGTGATATCTACTATCTAATGAAAAAGTTTTATGACCGCGACCGATTAGTAATGCTTTATGGAAACCATAATATGCATTTTAAGTATGACTATTATGTAAGAAACCATTTGGATTATTTTTATGATGAATATAATGAAGAAAAAAGAGAGCTATTTAAAGGGATCAATGTTCATGAAGCGGTCATATTAGAGCATGAAGAAACTGGAAAAGAAATATTCGTTACCCATGGACATCAGGGTGATTTTATTAATTATCAGATATGGGGCATTATGATGATTATTAGTCGATATATTTGGAGATTTCTAAATATAATTGGCTTTAGAAACCCGGCAAGTCCAGCAAAAAATAGACATAGAAGACATAAAATAGAAAAAAATTATTCAGAATGGATTAGAGATAACAAAACGATGATGATTATTGGACATACACATCGTCCGAAATTTCCATTGAGTAATGACCCTTCCTATTTTAATACTGGGTGCTGTGTTCATCCAAGAAACATTACAGGGATAGAAATCGAAAATGGACAGATTTCCCTAGTCGATTGGCGTATTAGACCAAATGATCAAGGGGTACTTAGTATTAGTAAGAAAAATATTAAAGGTCCAGACGCAGTAGAAAATTATATGTACTAAAAAAGTGACCTTCAAGGTCACTTTTTAAATAGTCATATATTTTTATTCGTCTTCTGTTAACTCTTCTTCTACTGGAATATTAAACTCTTTTGCTAATGCTTCTAAATCCGATTGAGCATCAGCAGTGTTGATGCTACAATTGCCTTTAAAGGTTCCGCCTTTATTAATAATAAAACTAGAAACTAAGATATCGCCAATAAGGTTACCAGTTTCTGTAATTTTTAGCTCACCAATTACTTTTACTTCGCCTTCAACAACACCAGAAATAGTTAATTGACTAGAAGTTATATCGCCAGTAATGGTTGAATTTGAGCCAACAAATACTTCCCCATTTGACTTAACATCACCTATTAATTGACCGTCAATTCTAACATTTCCTTCTGCATGGATGTTACCATTAAACTCAGTATGTTCACCAATGACTACTTCATAATTGCTACTTTTATTTTTACTAAACATAAAACCTCCTAGGCATAAGATCGTCTTCTTAAAAATCTATTATATCATTTGGATTGATAACTGCTCCGTCTTTGTGAATTTCAAAATGGACATGGGCACCAGTGACACGACCAGTGCGACCCAGCTCTGCAATCACTTGGCCTTTTTTTACTTCTGTACCAACGGGTACTAAGTTTTTGTTGTTATGTGCATAAACCGATTTATAACCATAACCATGAGAAATAATAATAACTTTACCATAGGAACCACTATACCCACTGAAAGTTACAATACCAGCGCCAGCTGCTTTAATATCATCACCAACATTGCCAACAATATCAACGGCATCATGGAAATCACTGCCACCAGTTACTGGATGTCTTCGCCAACCGTAATTTGAAGAAATTCTTCCAGAAACAGGTAATAAGTCAGGTTTAGCTTCTAAGAAATTAAGTTTATTTTCTATATCTTCGATAACATGGTTATACTCACTAATATCAAGATTGATTAATTCTGTGAACTCATCGTCAACAACTAAGTCTTCATTCTCAAGGGATTCTCTACCGAGGCTAAGGGAACGGGAAGAAGCGATTTCAACATCAAAATTATTTTCATAATTAAACTTATTAATGACTGAAACAAAAGATTCTTCAAGTTCATCTAACTCTTTTAGTCGCGTAGAATAAGTCTCTTTTTCTTCCGCTAATTTGTTTCTTAATTGATCAATGCTTGCACTTTGATTTTTTAATGTATAATCTAAACTATTTGAATATGTTTTATAATGTGCTAACTCTTCTGTTGTATTGTTATATTTAGTAGTAACTTGAATAATATCTTTGTTTAACATATAATTCTTTATAGTTACATTTGATATGTAATAAAAATTTGAAACAACTAATGTAATTAGAAGTAGTTTCGAAATGGAGAATTGAAAAGATTTCCTAGTAGAATTAGGAATAATCATAAATGTGTATTTCGATTTTAAAAGATTAATAATATAGTTTAGTCGATTCTTCATAATATTCTCTAGGCCCCTTTTGTTTTAATTCATTCACGTATAATTATAATATCAAAAAAACTATTATGAATCAACAGTTATTTCATATATAATAGGTATAATATAACAAAATATAGAGATATTTTTGGAAAAAGCTATTAAAATTAAACAACTACTTTGTATCTAAAGGATTTCTTGATATACTATTAATAGTAAAAAAATGAAAGGAATGTTATGTCTAATAAAAAAATAAACAATAAAATCGTTAGTATTGAAAAAAATTTCCGACAAATTTGTTGTAAAATTAAACAAAAAGGACGGGAAATTTTAACGGATTTTGAGATTACACCGCCTCAGTTTACTGCATTATTAATTCTTTTAGAAGAAGATAATTTGACAATCAGTGAACTAAGTAATGAAATGTATCTTGCTTGTTCTACAGTAACAGATTTACTTGATCGTATGGAAAAGAATGCGTTGCTTAAACGCGTAAAAGACGAAAATGATCGAAGAATCTCTAGGATTAAAGTATTAGAAAAAGGGTATACAGTATTAGATGAAGTATTAACAGCTAGAAGGTTGTATATTAGTGAGATTTTTGAGGAAGCAACGCCTGAAGAATTAGAAATTGTGAACCAATCTTTTTCAGTTTTAAATACATATTTTTAAATAAGGAGTGTTAAAATGGCAATTACAATTAAAGATGTTGCAAAAAAAGCAAATGTTTCAATCTCAACAGTTTCTCGAGTAATTAACAAATCTAAACCAGTAAGTGATGATGTTAGAGAACGGGTTGAAGAAGTTATTAGAGAATTGAATTATGAGCCCAATCCTATTGCAAGAAGCTTAGTAATGAAAAAGACAAACTTAATTGGCGTAATTGTGCCAGATATTTCATCCTTTTTTATAGGCGAAGTTTTAAATGCAATAGAGCAAATAGCAAAAATATATAAATATGATATTATTCTATGTAATTCCTACGCTGAAAAAGAACAAGAAATGAAATATTTAGATTTATTAAAAAATAAACAAGTAGAAGGATTAGTATTTATATCTTATAAAATTGAAAATGAACACAAAAAATTCATTAAGAATGCTGATTTTCCAGTGGTACTGATTAATCGTTACATTAAGGAACTAGATTCTATTAGTGTTTCTATTGATCATGAAAAAGCAGCTTACGATATGACAAAATATCTAGTTGACCATGAAGCCAAGAGTATTGCTTTACTGAGAAGCGGCTATTCTGATGATATGTTCATTAATGATCAATTAAAAGGTTATAAAAAAGCATTAAAAGAGAATGATATTCCTTTTGATCAGTCATTTATTTATGAAGGTGTGTTCAGAATAGAGAAAGCATATGATATTATTGAAAAAATGATAGAAGAAGATACAGTACCAGATGCAATTTTTGCAACTAATGATGACGTTGCAATTGCTGCAATGAATTGTTTGATGGATCATGATTATAAAATACCAGAAGACGTTCAAGTAGTAGGTTTTCATGATACCAAAATTGCAAATCTCTTTAGACCTAAATTGACAACAATCAAACAACCAATATTTGATTTAGGCTCTATGGCAACACGTATGTTAATTAAAACAATCAATGAAGAAACAGAACCAGATGATGAATTAATAAAAATTATGCCTCATGACTTAATTGTTCGTGAGAGTTCTAAGTAATGAATGAAATTATAAGGCTATGATGACTCATAGCCTTTTTGGATAGGAGAAAAAATGTTAGAAAATAGATTTTTACCAACGACAAGAGAAGAAATGGAAACCATTGGTTGGCAAGCATTAGACTTTATTATTGTCACTGCAGATGCATACGTTGATCATCCGAGTTTTGGCCATGCAATTATTAGTCGCGTACTGACAAATGCAGGTTATAAAGTTGGTATTATAGACCAACCCGATTGGTCTAATACAAATGATTTTAAACGATTAGGGAAACCTAGATTAGGTTTTTTAGTTTCCGCAGGGAATTTAGATTCGATGGTTAATTTATATACTGTTAATAAAATTCCGAGAAAAAATGATAGTTACTCTCCAGGGGGTATAAAAGGTAAACGACCGAAACGTCCAAGTATAATTTACTCCAATATGATTCGGCAAGCCTATGATGATGTGAATATAATTCTAGGAGGCGTTGGTCCGAGTTTAAGACGATTAGCACACTATGATTATTGGGAGGACAAAGTTAGACATTCAATTCTATTTGATTCAGGTGCTGATTTATTAATATATGGTATGGGAGAAAAACCGGTTTTATCAATCGCTGAAAGTTTAGAGAATGGTTTACCTATTGAGTATATTAATCATGTGCCAGGAACATGTTATATTAAAGATAGTTTAGATGAACTTTATGATTTTATTGAGTTGCCGTCATATACAGAAGTATCAGAAAATAAAAGGGCCTTTGCTGAAGCTTTTAAAGTTTATCATGATGAGCAAAATCCTATGACAGGAAAAGCATTGGTACAAAAACATCATCGAAAGTATGTTGTTCAGAATCCGCCACAATTGGTTTTAAATCCAGTTGAGTTAGATTGGGTACACGGCTTAGATTATCAAAGAACTTATCATCCAAAGTATGAGAAATACGGTGGTGTACCAGCTTTAGAAGAAGTAAAATTCAGCATTACAAGTGCTAGAGGTTGTTATGGTAATTGTTCTTTTTGTTCTATAACATTTCACCAAGGTCAAATTGTCCAAAGTCGTTCAAAGGAATCTATTGTAAAGGAAGCAAAGGATTTAATTAAAGACAAAGATTTTAAGGGCTATATTCATGATGTTGGTGGACCGACAGCAAATTTTAGAAAACCCTCATGTAAGAAGCAGGGTATTAAAGGGCCATGTAAAAATAAGGAATGTCTATACCCAGAACCTTGTAGTGCTTTAGAAGTGGATCATAGTGATTACTTAGAAGTATTAAGGGAAGTAAGAAACTTAGAAGGAATAAAAAAAGTTTTTATCCGTTCAGGAATACGATATGATTACTTAATGGCAGATGCAAATGAAGAATTTTTCTATGAACTTTGTGAGCATCATATCTCAGGCCAATTAAAAGTTGCACCTGAGCATGTCTCAGATAATGTCTTAAAATATATGAATAAACCATCAACGAAGGTATATGATGAATTTGTTAATAAATTTTATGAAATCAATAAAAAACTAGACAAAGAGCAATACATTATACCTTATTTAATTTCTTCACATCCAGGTTCAACTCTATCGGATGCAATAGAATTAGCAGAGTATTTAAATGAAAAAGGGTATATTCCTGAACAAGTTCAGGATTTTTATCCAACACCTGGGACACTTTCAACGTGTATGTTTTATACAGGTTTAGACCCTAGAACAATGGAAAAGGTTTATATTCCTAAATCATTTGAAGAAAAGAAGATGCAAAGAGCTTTACTGCAATTTAACTATAAAAAGAATTATGATTTAGTCTATGAAGCTCTAGTAAAGGAAAACCGCCAAGATCTTATTGGCAACGAAAAGAAGTGTTTAATCAAAAAACAAAAGAAATAAATTCCTATTGAAATTTCTTTGTAAATGTGAAAAAATATAAGTAGTGAAGAAAAGTATTCCCATTAAATATTATATATTATATATAAGCGTTAGAAAGGTGATAGTGTGTTAAGTAAAGATAAAATTGAGAGAATTAGTTTTTTATCTAGAAAATCTAAGAAAGAAGGATTAACAGCTGAAGAAATTAATGAACAAAAATCTCTCAGAGAAGAGTATTTAAAAAGTTTTCGTAAGAGTTTTAGACAAAGGCTCGATAATATTAAAGTTGTAGATAATAAAGAAGAGTACGAGCGTTTGATTAAAGAGCAAAGGGAAAAAGAAAACAGAGAATAGGGGAGGGACTATGGCGGCATCACAATATGTAATTATTCAATTAGGGGAAGAAGAATTTGCATTAGATATCTCTAATGTCGGCAGTATTAATGATTATCAAAAAATAACATTGGCACCTAATGCACCAAAGTATATTGAAGGTGTTATTAACTTACGAGGAGATATAATACCAATTATTAATCTTGCTGTGCGTTTTAGTATGGATAATAAAAATGCATTAAAAGATCGTCGGATCATTGTAGTTGAAATTGATGGCAAGCAAATTGGATTCTTAGTAGATGAGGCTTCTCAAGCAATTACCTTAGAAGATTCTGAGATAAAAGAAGCGCCTGAAATTATCCGTGGAAATGATGGAGATTATATAGATGGTGTTTGTCGGTTAGAAGATAGTATTTTACTGTTAATTAACTTAGAGAAAGTTTTAAGTCACAGTCAAATTGAAGAGCTTAAAAAAATGGAGGTTGACCTATAAAATGGGTGATGAGAAAAGTAAATTTCAAACTTTAGAAAAAGAGTTAAAAAAAGAGTTTAATAATGCATGGGAAAAAATAGAAAATAGAGATGAAGTCTTTGATCTTGCAGATGAATATAAATCTTTTTTAGATAATTCAAAAACAGAAAGATTATGTGCAGATGAAATTCTAAGATATGCCAAGGAAAATGGTTATAAGAATATTAATAATTTGATCGACTCAAAGGGATCTTTAAAAGTAGGCGATAAAGTTTATAGTAAGTTAAAAGGAAAAGCTATTATTATGGCAATTATTGGTAGCGAACCCGTAGCCAGTGGTTTAAATATTGTTGGTAGTCATATTGACTCACCAAGATTAGATTTAAAACCTAATCCACTGTATGAAGACTCAAATTTAGCACTTATGAAAACTCACTACTATGGCGGTGTTAGAAAGTATCAATGGGCTACTATACCATTAGCAATGCATGGTGTGATTATGACAAAGGATAATAAAAAAGTAAATGTGTCCTTTGGTGAAGCCCAAGATGAACCAGTATTATATATAACTGATTTATTACCACATTTAGCAAAGGATCAAAATAAAAAGACACTTGCTGAAGGCATTACAGGTGAGAACTTAAATGTAGTGATTGGTAGTATCCCTTATGGTGATGATAAAATTAAAGAAAAAGTTAAGTTAAATGTTTTAAGAATATTTAATGAAAAATATGGTATAGAAGAAGAAGATTTCTTATCAGCTGAGATTGAAATTGTTCCAGCAGGAAAAGCAAGAGATGTTGGATTAGATAGAGGCTTAATTGCGGGCTATGGGCATGATGATCGTGTTTGTGCTTTTGCATCTTTAAAAGGTATAATAGAACTAAAAGCTGTGAAAAAAACTGCTATGGCAGTCTTTGTTGATAAGGAAGAAGTTGGTTCTCATGGAAATACTGGCGCCCATTCAAAATTCGTTGAAAACACGGTTGCTGAATTAATTAATTTACAAGAAGACTTCAATCAGTTAAAAGTCAGAAGAGCGTTAGCTAATACGAAAGTATTATCTGGTGATGTTGGTGCAGCTTTTGATCCAACCTTCCCTGAAGTTTCTGAGAAAAAGAATACTGCCATTGTTGGAAATGGTGTTCAATTAGTTAAATATACAGGCGCAAGAGGCAAAGGCGGTTGTAATGATGCTAATGCAGAATTTGTAGGTGAAGTAAGACAAATATTTAATGATAATGACATTGTTTGGCAAGTTGGTGAACTTGGAAAAGTAGATCAAGGTGGTGGTGGAACAATTGCTTATATTTTAGCAAATGATGGGGCTGAAGTCGTTGATTGTGGCGTACCAGTACTCGGTATGCACTCCCCAAGTGAATTAATTTCAAAGGCAGATTTATTTATGACTTATAAAGCATATAAAGCTTTTATGAATAGATAGATATAGAAAATACTGTAAATGAGAGGTAACCTTAAAGGTTATCTCTTTTTATTTGAATATAAGAATTATTCTAGGGTATATATTTTATTAAGGTATAAAACAAAAGAATAAAGGAGAAATATGAATAATAAAGAACATCATAAAATGATGATTAAAGATTACAAAAAGCGATTTTATATTTCTTTAATTGTTACAGTTCCAATATTATTATTATCTCCAATGATTCAAGATTGGTTTAATATTGGACTATCATTTCAAGGCAGTAATTATGTTCTATTAGGCCTATCTATATTTATCTATTTTTACGGTGGCTGGCCATTCTTAAGTGGTTTAGTTGATGAAATTAAGGATAAAGCACCTGGTATGATGACTCTTATTGCTTTAGCCATATCCGTAGCTTTCTTTTATAGTGCTGCAACAGTTTTAGGTTTAAAAGGTAGCGATTTTTTCTGGGAGTTAGCGACACTTATAGACATCATGCTACTTGGTCATTGGATAGAAATGAGATCCGTTTTAAGTGCTTCAAACGCTTTAGATGAATTAGCAAAGTTAATGCCGGATGAAGCACATTTGATGAAAGATGATGAAGTTGTAGATGTTTCTGTTGATAAATTAGAAGCTGGTAATCGCGTATTAATTAAACCTGGAGAGAAAATTCCAGCTGATGGAAAGATCTTAGAAGGAAAAAGTTCAATTGACGAATCAATGTTAACAGGTGAGTCAGTGCCTGTAGAAAAATCAGAAGGTGATGATTTAATAGGTGGTTCTGTTAATGGAGAAGGCTCACTTGAAATTGAGATAAAGAATATTGGTGATGATTCCTACCTGTCAAAAGTGATTAATTTGGTAGAATCTGCTCAAAATTCAAAATCCAAGAGTCAAGACCTTGCTAATAGAGCTGCTTTATGGCTTACGATTATAGCTATAACCGTTGGTTTTACTACGCTAGGAGTTTGGTTGTTTTTAGGTAGAAGTTTTACTTTTGCCATTGCAAGAATGGCTACAGTAATGGTTATTACTTGTCCACACGCCTTAGGTTTAGCAACGCCTTTGGTTGTAGCAAACTCTACAGCACTATCGGCTAAAAATGGTCTATTGATTCGTAACAGAACAGCATTTGAAAATGCACGTAAAATAGATACTTTAGTCTTTGATAAAACGGGGACGCTGACCAAAGGATCATTTGGTGTAAATTATGTTCAAGCCTTATCAGAGGAATTTTCAAAAGAAGATATTATTCAATATGCAGGGACATTAGAACAAAACTCAGAACATCCTATTGCACTAGGAATTTTAAAGGCACTAGAAGAGAAGGACATAGAAAAGCTAGAGCTAATTGAATTCGAAGCAATAAAAGGAAAAGGTGTGAAAGGGAAAATTGATGAAAAAGATGTAAAAGTTGTTAGCCCATCATTTCTAAAAGAAAATGATTTCGAGATACCTTCTGATTTACCAGAACATAATATTTCTACAGATGTATTTGTGATAGTAAATGATAATGTGATTGGTGTTATTGGATTATCGGACCAAATTAGAGATGAATCGTATGATGCAATTAAAGCACTTAAGAAGTTAGATATCAGTTGTTGGATGCTTACAGGAGACAACGAATCAACTGCTAAAGAGGTTTCAGATAAATTGAACTTAGATGGTTATTTTGCTGAAGTACTACCTGATCAAAAGCAAGATAAAATAGAATCTTTACAAAATGAGGGGAAGTTTGTAGCAATGACAGGGGATGGCATTAACGATGCGCCTGCATTAGCACAGGCAGATATTGGGATTGCCATTGGCTCTGGAACAGATGTAGCAGCAGAAACTGCAGATATAATACTTGTGAATAGTAATCCCAAGGATGTTTTGTCTTTAATAAAATTTGGGAAAGCAACGTATCGCAAAATGCTACAAAATTTAGCTTGGGCAACAGGATATAATGTCATTGCTATACCCTTAGCAGCAGGTGTTCTGTATAGCTTTGGTATTTTAATTTCACCAGCTATTGGTGCAATACTCATGTCTCTTAGTACAGTTATTGTCGCAATCAACGCTAAACTACTTTCAGTTGAATAAAGTAAAAATGACGCCTAATTGGCGTCATTTTCGTTTAGAATATAATCTTTAAATTTTTCTGATAGTGGTGACATAATTCTTTTTTTATTGTAGGCAAAATAAAATGATCGATGAATTGTTTTGCCAAAATCAATAATGACATAATTGTCTTTAGCTTTCTTTAATACTTCTTTTGATAAAAAAGCTAGATACTCTCCTTGGTCAAGTAAATCTAAAATACATTCGTTATCTTCTATTTCAAATATAATATCTAGGTGATTATAGTTAAGTTTGTTTTTTTCATAGTATTGACTAATAGCATTTCTTGTTCCTGAGCCAATTTCTCTAGAGATAAATGAATAATTGAATGTTTTATCTAAAGGTATTTTTTCGTTTTCATCAAAGAAATTCTTGCTACCAATGAGTACAATTTCATCTTCAAAAAGATCATGGTAAATCAGGTTTGAGTGAAGCACTTTTGTACCAATAATACCAAAATCTATTTTCGACTTCAATAATAGATCAATTATTTCAAAGCTATCATGCTTTTTTAAGGTAAATCTCACATCTGGGAATTCACTATGAAATTCGCTCAGAATATTTAATAAAAAGTAGCGTTCAGGAATAGTACTAGATGAAATTTCTAACTTACCAGATATATCTTTATTAAATAGATTGATCTCATTTTTTATGTTCTTTTCCATTTGCAAAGCGTCTAAGGCATAATTATAAATTATTTCACCTTGCTTTGTAAGTTTTACTTCTTTTTTATTACGAATCAATATTACAGTATCTAGTTCCTCTTCAAGTTTATTAACATGGTTAGAAATCGTTGGTTGAGTAATGTATAGCTTTTCTGCTGCCTTTGAAAAGCTTTGGTATTCGATTATATGTATTAGACTATTAAGATGTTCAAGATTCATATCGTCTCCTTTTATCATCATGATTAAATTAATTATATGACATCAGACCACTGGTGTCTAATACTAACTAAATTTTTTTCCTTAACTTTAATAAAATGTTGCAATTTTCTTGTTAAGGTGTATAATAGATGAGTTGATTTAGAATACAATTAAGAAAAGGTGATAGATGTGATAAATGTAACAGATGTTAGTTTGCAGTTTGGTGATCAAGTACTTTTTAAAGATGTAAATGTTAAGTTTTATAGCGACAATTGCTATGGAATCATTGGTGCGAATGGTGCTGGTAAATCTACATTTTTAAAAATATTATCTGGAGAAGTCGAACCTAATAAAGGCAATGTATCCATGCCACCAGATGAACGAATGGCGGTTTTAGAGCAGGATCATTTTAAGTATGATGATTTTACTGTAATGGAAACTGTTTTAATGGGACACAAAAGATTATACGAAATTATGAAAGAAAAAGATGCCCTTTATTCAAAGGATGACTTTACTGAAGCAGATGGTTTGAAAGCTGCTGAATTAGAGGGAGAATTTGAAGAATTAGATGGTTGGGATGCAGAAATGAATGCTGAAAAAATTCTAATCGGTTTGGGCATAGAAAAGGAATCACATGGTTTAAAAATGTCAGAACTACAAGGTGGGGAAAAGGTAAAGGTACTTCTAGGTAAAGCTC
>DATFJG010000077.1:0-15724 GCA_035269305.1 Clostridia bacterium | reverse complement strand
GAAAATCCTATAGTTTTATTTTTTTCATTGTAACTAATTTTTTATTGTATTTATTTATCTAAATTAAAATGGAGGTTTTTATGATTAAAAGATATGAAGGTACTGGACGAATGAGTAGAGTTGTTGAACACAATGACACATTATATTTATGTGGTCAAACCAGCGGCGATGCAGAAAAGAATATTAGAGAACAAACGGCTGTTGTACTAGAAAAGATTGAAAATTTATTAGATGAATATGGTTCGGATAAACATCATATTTTATCAACAACAATTTATTTAAAAGATATTGGTATGTTTGATGAAATGAACGAAGTTTGGGATGCTTGGGTTGACGAAGGTCATGAACCTGCTCGGGCTTGTGTTGAATCAAAACTTGCAAGAGATTATATTTTAGTAGAACTTTCTGTTATAGCAGCTAAAAAATAAAATAGTAAATATATTAATAGCCTATTCTAATGAATAGGCTATTGTTGTACTTAGTTTTTCAATTTCTATACTTTGACCACTTATTTTCTTTTCACCCTCTAGATCAATATCTTTTCCTTGAATCACTAAGTGCCAAGTCTTATCTTCTTTTAATTTAATGCGCTTCTTTTCTTTACTCACATTATGAATAATTAAAATCTCATGCCATGAATCCTTTGGATTTTTTATCCTATAAGCAATGGTACTTTCATCTGTTTCTAAGATATTTAATTGACTTCTTATTTCTTCTTTATGAGTCAAACGAAAAGAAGGATGTTCCTTTTTTATTTGAATTAAAGCTTTCACATACTTAAAAACATCTAGGTACTCTTTTTTTCTATGCCAATCAAATTTATTAACTTCATCCCCCATATTATAAGTGTTGTGTTCAAAATCTTTTGTACGCATAATTTCTTGACCAGAATGTATTAAAGTAATGCCTTGACTTAAAATAGCAATGGCAGTTCCTAATAAATGTCTTTCTTTGATACACTGATCTTTAACGGATAATTTCAATTTATCAAAAAGGGTATGGTTATCATGGACTTCAACATAATTTACTGTTTGGTTTGCTTCAACACCATCTAAGTGCTTAATATGCTCCGAGTACTCAATACCACCAACAACGCCTCTTAAAACGCTAAGTTTTTTTGAATAGTCCCCACCAATATATCCAATACTTTCTGCATTGAAATTGTCACCTCGAATACCATCTCTAAAGTCATCATTAAATTGACCAATCCTTGGAAGATATCTTGAATTCCATAAGCATGCCTTATCTTTAAATTCTAATGCTTCTCCCATCTCCCAGCCTTCACCAATCATTATGATAGAAGGATCAATTTTGTCTAAAGCATATCTGATTTGATTCATGGTTTCAATATCTATTAATCCCATTAAATCAAATCTAAAACCATCTAAATTATATTCTGTGGCCCAGTTAACCACTGAATCAACAATAAATTTTCTTACCATTTTGCGTTCTGATGCTACTTCATTACCACAACCAGAACCATTATAAAATTCACCATTATCTTTTTTTCTAAAATAATAACCTGGTAATATGTCTTCAAAGTTAATAGAATGAATATCGTAAACATGGTTATAAACGACATCCATAATTACTCGAATCCCAGAATCATGAATACTTTGAACCATTTGTTTAAACTCATAAATTCTTGCTGTTGGATCATAAGGATCCGTAGAATAA
The DNA here is from genome assembly GCA_035269305.1 of Clostridia bacterium. GTDB lineage: Bacteria > Bacillota > Clostridia > Peptostreptococcales > Acidaminobacteraceae > DATFJG01. The sequence continues at coordinate 14,047 of DATFJG010000077.1, read as the reverse complement.
CTACCATCAAGGGCATTAAAATTTAAAGGATCATACCCCCAGTTATAATCGTCTTCATTTGTTTCATCTACTGTTGCAAAATCATAAATTGGCATCAATTGTACATGTGTAACACCTAACTCTTTAATATGGTTTAAACCACTTGTTAAACCATCCGGTGTAACTGTATCGGTTTCTGATAACCCTAAGTAATTCCCCTTATGTTTTATACCACTGCTTTCATCAATGCTTATGTCTCTGATATGCAATTCATAAATAATTGCATCAACAGGATTCTCAAAACTAGGCTTCTCTAAACTCCAATGATCTGGAGTTGCTTCTTCAAAATCAATAATAGCGCCTTTTTTCCCATTAACAGATAAACTTTTTGCATAAGGATCAACAACTTCTTTATATTTTTCCCCATCAAGAGAAATATTATAGTTATAAAACAATCCGTGAAAATCATTTTCAAGGGTTGTTTCCCATACCCCACGCGGGCCACATTTCATAGGAAAAATATCATCACAAAGAATCAACTGAACATTTTTTGCTAAAGGTGCCCATAACTTAAAGGTAGATTTTTCTTTGGAATAAGTTACACCTAAATCGTCACCATCATAATAATATTTTGCATCAACTATTCTATGATCCATAATTCACCTTTTCATCCATAACTGTTCTAACCAGTAAAATAATACCTAAAATCCAAATAACATGGGTTATGAGACTGCCAAGGACACTTACAAAGGATCCAATAATTAATAGTCCATAACCAGCTCTAAATTTCTTCTTGTTTTCTTCATCAATTCTATTTTTTAATTTATAAAAAATATAACACAATAAACTGGCTGAAATTATAAATTTTGTACCAGATATCAAATGGTTTGTAAGAAATAAATCATATATACCAACACACATAAACACGAGTCCTGTAACCAATGAAAGTCTCTTCTCTGAAAAGTCTGTAAATAAATTCTTCATTTTTTATTCTCCTTTTTGTAATGTTTTTATATTATCAGATTATACACAAAATTAACACAAAAAAATAGCAAATCAAGAAACTATTTGCTATTTCTAGAAGATTTTATTCATATAAATATGAACCAAAAGCTACACGCATATAGTGGTTAATCGTATTTTCATCAAAATGACTTCCAGTATGAATTTTACCAACTTCTTTAACAGTACAAGTTTTTTCGCCTGGTACAATATGTCCCAAAATTTTTGATTCAACCATATCAGATTCTTCTAAGTAAAGACTGACTTGTGCTTCAATATTACTCTCATTCCGAGTAAACTTAATACTATTTTTCCCAATTGAAAATTTTAAAATAAAATCATTATTTTCTTCATATTTGATTTTATCATCTGCAACTTCCATCACTTCACTTAAACCATTTTTAATCACTTTAAAATATTCCAATACTTTTTCCTCTGCTTCGTCTAACTGTTTTTGCTTACGTAATTCTTCTTTTCGATTTTGTAACTCGTCTTCATACTCTTCCTTAATCTTATGAATGAGTTCATCTTTAAAATTATAGAAAAAATGTACAGTCATATTATCACTCCCTTCATTGTTAATAATTTATTACCCAATAAATCGGAGAAATAACATACTTTTAAATTTTAAATAAAATCCATTTAGAAGAAGCCACCTCATACTTTAACTGATATACTTTTTCAACGTTATTAATAATACTTTTACATTTAAAACTATACATAATATTACCTGCATATTTTTCTTTATTAATGGCCATGACCTTCAAAACTTTTATTACCTTATAAGTTTCATCATCTGTTTCTAACCTAAACTTTAAAGGTTTGATGATCCCCTCTTTATCAAACCAAGCAATCATTTCAATTTCCTTAGCAATTACTTTCATCCTTCTCACCTCTACACTATAATTATAATGCAAACATAAGTTTGTGTAAAGGCTTAACTCTATTTTTATGCTAATTTCTTTATTTTATTCCGCCGACCAGTTACCACTGATCTAAAAACAACTGCTGCCAATACAATTAAACCACCAATAATCGCAAAGAATGAAGGTTTTTCTCCTATCATTAGAAAAACCCAAATAGGACTTAACAAGGGTTCAATGACAGGGATTAAAATGGCTTCAAGCGCTGTTACATGAAGTACTGCTTCTGAAAACAATATATAAGCTATACCTAACTGAAAAACACCTAATAAAATCAGTCCAACAATACTTTGTAAATCCGGTATTGGTCCAATAATAAAAGGCAAACTGACAACAAAGGTCAGTAAATTACCTAAAAAAGTCATTTCAATAGCCGTACTATTTTTTTGCATTTTAAGCATGAGTACAACACCGGCTAAGAACAATCCCGTAAGAACTGAAAGAAAGTTGCCTAGCATATGTCCTTTTTGAATATCTCCTACAAAGAATAAACCCATACCAGCAATAACAATCATAATGATCGTCCAATCAAACTTACTGACACGTTCTTTTAATAACCAACCAGACAGTAATGCTACCCAAATCGGTGCCGTATACTGGAGAAAAATAACATTTGCTGCTGCTGTTAGTTTATTCGCTACTACAAACCCAATGACTGTCAACGCATAAACTATAGCTCCTGCCCATTTAAACTTTCCTTTAGTCAAAATTCTTCTTGGTTTAATATCTTTTCTAAACAATAATATATAAAAAAACATTAAAATAGCTGAGATCCCACTTCTCGTGCCAGCGATTGCTACTGGATTCCAGTCAATTAATTTAATTAACATACCACCAGTACTCCAAAGCACAGCCGCTATTACTAATGCAATAATAGCTTTTGTTCTTTCCCTTTTCATAAATAATCCTCGCTTTCACTTAGTTAGAAAAATATTCTTCTAAAACCATATTGTTAGTCATTATTTCCTTAGCCATTTCAACGTCTCCTATATATCTATAATGCCAGGGTTCATAAATATACCCTGTTAAATCTTCTTTTCCTTTTTGATACCTTAAAATAAAGCCATACTTGTAAGAATTATTGACTAACCAATGAAAAGCCTCTGTTTGATCAAAACTTTGGCTTAAACCATAATTCATTTCACTTGTGGTAATGTCAATAGCTAATCCTGTTTGATGCTCACTCTGACCTGGGACAGCAACAACTTTTGCTGCAGACTCAAAACCATCTCGAGCAACTCGTCTTTTAAACAAGGTTTCTTGATAAGCATAACTTCTATAGCCAGAGGCAAAATATAACTCATAACCAGCCCCTGCTGCAGCATCAAACATTTCCTTCGCCTTTAGAGCTACATGCTTAGGAAGTTCCATATATTTAGACTTTGGCAAGTCTGCTTCTACTAAATCATTAGGTACGTAATCACTTGGTAAATAATTCGTTTTATTCAGTAATATTAAATCTGATGAAGGCTCATCAACTAATTTATTGTTACGTATTTGTTCTAGTAATATTTTTGTTGCTTGATCATAGGTTTCAACATCAGCTAACTCTTTACTTATCTTAAACTGGACCAAAGCCTTTTTAGTATTTGGACCCCAGCGTCCATCTAAAGCCGTATAATGTCCGGCCATCTTTAGGGATTCTTGTAACCAATAGATGTTTTCTTCTGTTAATTCTATAGCATCTTTTGCTGTCTCTTCATTCTCTTCTGCTAGGTCAATTTGAGTACTTAATTGATCTTCTTCATAATTATTTCTCACAATTTCCAGTAGCGCTTTTACTTTTAAACTATAAACTGCATCTTTCTCAAGGCCCTTCTCCTCTTTAAAATTCTCCAAAACATTTCTTGTATTAGGACCAAAACTTCCATCTACCTCAAGATTATAACCGGCCATTTGAAGGGACTCTTGTAACCAAATAACACTTTCTTTATCTATTGCAACACTTTCTATTGTTTCAATGACTTCGTCTTCATCTGTTATTGTGTCTTCTTCAAAACCTTCTTCTGAGTCTTCTTCCACTGGACTAATCTCTTTTTCTATAACATATGCTTCTTCTTCAGTAGGTGCTTGATTAGTATTAACTGGTGTCTCATCTGTATTAGAACAACTGGTAAGTAGAATAACTAAAGTTGTCATGATCATAAGTTTGCTTCTAAATCCCATTTTCATTTCCTTTCTATTTCAGTACAATTGCATCAACAGGGCATTCAATGATACAGAGTCTACACTTAATACAGCGATTATGATCCACTACAATTCTACTCCCCTGTTTTTTCATAACATTCATTGGACATTTATCAATACACTTTTCACATAATGTACATACACTTTGATTAATTTGAATTTTCATCTTTTCACCTCAACTTCATTCTAAGGATAATCTTTGAAAAAATCAAGAAAAATAAGATATATTATTTCATTGTTATAATAATCTAATTTTGGTAAAATTGATTTAGAGGGGAGTTGACTATGGAAAATTTGTTTTCATTTATTTCTTATGTATTTGTTGTTACATTCACACCAGGACCCAATAATATTATGTCAATGATTAATGCAACTCAATATGGTTACAAAAAGACCTTAAAATTTATGTTAGGTGTTTTTACAGGATTTTTTGTACTAATGCTTGTGAGCAGCTTTGCTAACTTATTCTTAGTTAAGTACATTCCTAAGATTACTATTTACATGAAAGCACTCGGTGGCTTTTATATGCTGTATCTAGCAAAAAATATTTTGAAACCTAAGAAAAAAAGTAGTGATGATCAAAATAAGACTGCAACCTTTCAAACGGGTCTTTTGTTACAATTAGTTAATGTCAAAGTCATTCTTTATTGTCTAACAGTCGTATCATCTTTTATTATACCAAGTTTTCAATCAACAGTTATACTTATTCTTTTTTCTTTTTTACTAGCGGCAACAGCTTTTATTTCTGTTAATTGTTGGGCACTCTTTGGTAGCTTTTTTAATCAATACATTAATAAATACCAAAAATCATTTAATGTTATTATGGCTTTACTTCTAATTTATAGTGCATTAATGATTACAGGAGTTCTTTAATGTTAAATAAACTTATAAAAAATATTTTCATACTTATTGTTGTCATTCTTGTTATTTCAATTACTATCAATCACTTTGTTGCACTAGAATCTAATGATTTATTAGCAGTAGAAGTTATTCAAGTCTATGATGGGGATACCATTCAAGTAGCTATTGGTAACAGTCGAGAAACCGTAAGGATGATTGGTATTGATACACCTGAAACAAAGGGTAAATATAATGAAAAGGATGAGTTTTATGGACAAGAGGCTGCTAATTTTTTAAAAAATTTAATCCCTAAAGGTACCACTATTTATCTTGAGGCCGATGTAGAGAATAGAGACCAGTATGATCGCCTCTTAAGATATGTTTATCTAGACCAAGGGCAAGAAATTTTTGCCAATTTAATACTTTTAGAAAAAGGATATGCTGAAACTATGTTTTTTGAACCAAATACAAAATACTATGAACTATTTAAAACTGCTGAAACAGAAGCAAAAGATAATAATTTAGGCATGTGGCAAAATAGATAAATCAAACAATTAAAAAGAGAACATTCTATTCATCTGAATGTTCTCTTATTTTATTTAGATATTTTGTAATTTTTTCTTCATAGCCATTATTTGAACTGTTATAGTATTTTTTTCCTAATAAATTATCTGGTAAATACTGCTGATCAACATAGTTGTTTTCATAGGCATGTGGGTATTTATAAGCTTGTTTATCACTGAATTGATCATTTTTCTTGCGTTCAATTGATGATGACGTCATATCTTTAATATGATAAGGTATCTCACCAACGTTCATGCTTTCTAAGTCTCTCAAAGCATCATTAATGCCCATATAACTAGCATTTGACTTAGGGGCTGTTGCAACATAAACGGCTGCCTGAGCCAAAATTATGCGTGCTTCTGGCATACCAATCTTTGTTACAGCTTCAAAAGCACTGTTCGCTAGGGTTAATGCCATTGGATCTGCATTGCCTACATCTTCTGAGGCTTGAATTAATATTCTTCTAGCAATAAACTTAGGATCTTCTCCTGCATAGATCATTCGCGCTAAATAGTGTAATGTTGCATCAGGATCACTTCCCCGCATACTTTTGATGAAAGCTGAAATTGTATCATAATGTTCATTACCTGTTTTATCAAATCTAATATTTCTATTTTGAACACAATTATCAATGTCTTCTTTTTTAATGCTGACAGCACCTTTATAAGATTCATTAGATAAAACCGCTAACTCTAAAGTATTTAAAGCACGCCTAGCATCACCATTAGCAATATCTGATAAATAAGCGATAACATCTGCTTCTATTGCAACATTTGCCGAAGCCATATATTCATCTTCTTTTAAAGCTCTATTAATGATTTCTATAATGTTCTCTTGACTTAAAGGTTCTAACTTAAAAATCATGGATCTTGAAATCAAAGCATTATTCACTTCATAATATGGATTTTCTGTTGTTGCACCAATGAGAATCACAGTACCTTTTTCAACATAAGGTAAAAGTGCGTCCTGTTGACTTTTATTAAAGCGATGAATTTCATCAATAAATAAAATTGTTTTTCTATTATGAATACCTAAATTGTTTTCAGCTACTTTAAAAACTGCCCTTAAATCCTTTACTCCAGATGTGACCGCATTTAAAGTCTCAAATTCAGACTGGGTAGAATTGGCAATGATTCTTGCTAAAGAAGTTTTCCCAGTACCTGGTGGTCCATGAAAAATCAATGAATTAATACGATCCGCTTTAATGATTCGGTAAAGTAATTTTCCTTCACCTAATATATCCGTTTGTCCAACAAAGGCATCAATATTTTTAGGTTTCATACGCTCTGCCAATGGGGCATTATTTTTTTGATTTTCATCTGTGATCATACTAAACATATCCACAATTATTCACCTTTGTATTCTTCAATTACTTTATCTACCATCAATCCTTTTTCAGAAACAACTTGATAAAAAGTGTTTTTGATTTCTTGATCTACATCGGACTGATTTACTTTTAAAACTGCCCTTGCCATAACGTCCCAATTATATGAATTTCTGCCAGGCTTATACTTATTAACCTCATTTGTCATATATTTTACATCATTTTCATCTAAATCCTTTTTAATAAAATTATCTAACTTTTTAAAAAATGAATATGCTGTGAAATATAATCCACCTTTGAACATAACAACTAATAGTATAATTACACCTAATAATTTTATTAATGATAAATATGCCATTTTTTTCCTCCAATTCTAAAAAATTTACACTATATATATAATATTAAAAAAACGTCATTTTAGCAAGAAGGATTATAATTTAAAATATTCAAACAACTATAATTGAATATTAACCTATGGTTTTACTTTTTTATTATTGCCTTTCAATTGATCTTTTGTAAATATAATCAAGATCACGCCTAATGAGACAGCTGTAAAATTAAGAAAAATATCCCGATAAGCATCTGGATGCAAAGTTGTTATAAATCCAGTTAACCAGACGTAAAAAAATACGATTGTCATTGATATTGCATAAGGTAAAAAATATGACAATAGTTTATTTTTTAATTTAATTTTATAAAATAATTGCACAGTCGTCACAGCAATTAAAATGACGCCACCTCTGTTCACAATATGAAAGTTTGTATCTGTCAGTTGTCCTTGAAATAATTGTATAAAACTACTTAAAATAGTTGTAACAGTAAAAATCATACTAAATAATATAATACCTTTTTTAAGTTCCATTAGAATTTTACTTTTCAATTATCCCCCCCTTCAATGAAGCCTGTATCCCAAATTTTAATGATTCATATCCATAAGAATTTTATCCCTTAAATCTGAATAAAAATCACCATTTAATTTAGGTTTGTCAAACGTTTTTTTAGATAATATAATTGCTTCTTTTGGACAATGATGTACACATTTAAAACACGATTCACAATTATCTGAAAGCCATAGAATACCATCTTTTTGATTAATCCAAGCTTTACGAATACATTCATCTACACAACGATTGCAATCAATACATCGGTCATTATCCATAGATAAATTAAAAGTAAACTTCTTTCCCAGAAGTTTGTTTGGATAATTTAAGATAGTATATAGCTTAAATCTTATAGAATAATCTGAATGAAATTGTTCTGAGTTAATTTGTTCTTTTATTAATTTTAGATCTTCTTTTATTTTCTTAGAAATATTCTTGCCATACTTAAATAGGAATTGCCATGAAGGCATAAGCAACGCACCATCTGTTGCTGGGGCTTTGTAACCACTGCTACCAATAATATTAACATTTTTATTTTCACAAGCTTTAATGAAAATCCTTTCTGTATTACCAGAAAACAGACCATATGTAATGAAAAAGAAAATATTTTTCTTATCTTTAAACCTAGGCATTTTTTCAAGAAAATCCATCATTGACTCGCTGGGTTGGCAATGGTATGTGGGACATGCAAAGATGATAAAATCATATGCCTCAAGCTTATTAAAATCATAATCCAGAGTAATACCTTCGAGACTACAATTAAAAGAGTCTTTTAATTTTTGATAAAATACTTCAGCAATGGTTTGGGTGCTACCAGCACCTGAGTGATGAAGTATTTTAATTCTTTTATTTTCACTATCCATAGTACTACTCCTACTTTTCTAATATAAACATGCTTTATCCTACAAATTCGCTGATTCCTCTTTATATTTTCTAAATGCATCAACAATATCCCCATCAAATTGGGTTCCGGAACCTTCTATCAAAATTTCCATGGCTTCTTTATGACTTAAGGGTTCTTTTCTATAGGGTCTTGCACTTGTCATGGCATCATATGCATCTGTTACCGTTATTATTCTCGTAAGAATATCAAGTTCATCCTTCGTTAAGCCTCTTGGATACCCTTTTCCATCTATACGTTCATGGTGTTGGTAAATAATAAGGGCACTACGTTTTAAGAATTCAATGTCTTTAAGAATTTCATAACCAATCGTTGGGTGGGTCTTAATTATATCAAATTCTTCTTCTGATAGTCTAGTTGGTTTGTTAAGAATTGATGATGGAATACCTATTTTACCAACATCATGTAAAAGCGCTGCATATTCTAAAACGACTAAATCTTCTTCAGATAGTCCAAGTATTTTTGCCGTTTCTAAAGAATACTTTGTTACATTTTCACAATGACCTTGGGTATATTTATCTTTTGCTTCAATGGCATTAGACAAAGACCTAACAGTAACAATATAACCATTATGAACCGCATCAAGAAGTTCATATAATTCTTTATTCATGGCTTCCGTCTGATGATACAATGCTTCAATTTCATCATTTTTCTTAGACAATTCTTTATTATTATCATTTAATTTATGGATATGATCTTGTCTTTCACTTAGTAATCTTTGAATTAATTTTATCATACTATCAAAATTCGGCCCCTTATTATCAAAACCTATTTTCTTTATCACAATTTCTTGAGCTTCCGTTAAATTATGATTTATCAAATCTATTAATGGTTTTTCAATTCGTTGTACAAGAATAATATTTAAGAAAAAAATAAAAATTACCATAGCTAATACAAACAACAAGATGTTCAAAGCAACTCTTCTATATAAAGGATATATAATATTTGATTTAGGATAACCCATGATTAGCTTCAGATTCGTATCTCCTATAGATGACCAAACATATATATTTTCATCTAAAATCACAGAATCCGATGTATTACTCTTGAGAATAAGAGCCCCTAGATTTTTTAACTCTTCGTTTTCTGAGTTTAATATATTATCATCTAAATCTAAATCTAATCCTTCACTATTTCCCCAAAATTGTCCTGCATCAGTAATAATAAAAGCCGAAGCTTTATCACTTTGACGAATACTTTTCAAATGTTGATTTACTTCTCTTAAAGTAATATCAATGCTTACAACACCAATTTTTTCTTTCTCTCGATAAATTTTTACACCTGCTGTCATAAACACGGTATCTAAATATTCATCATAAAATGGGTCACTATAAAAAATTACGTCTTCTGATTCTAAAGTCTTACTGTACCAATCATGACTAAAATAATCGTAAGCTTTATTGCTATATTCCATAGTTTTTACTAAGGCGCCATCATTATCTTTATAAATATAGGGTCCATAATATTCAATTCTTTTATCAAAGTCATAGGGCTCAAACCAATAACCCATACCAAAGGCAAATACTACTTCACTTATTGTATCTCTAATAAATTGATCATATATATTGGTTTCTTGAGCCCCATCACTACCGATTAATAATGCCAATACTCTGGCATTTTGACTGATTTGTTGAATTTGTTGGGTGATGATATCGGCTTCCTTTACAACAGTGTTAATTAAAATTGATTTATTCAATAATAATGATTCTTTTTGTTGAATATATAAGCCAAATACAATTTCAAAAGTAAAAATCACAAATGTCATAAAAACTACACTTGTAAGAATAATATTTTTTGTAGTTTTCATTCAATCACCCCTCTCATAATTATATTTTTAATACTATGAATACATTATTATTTATATTAATCTACTGATTAAAAGATATTAATTGGATACTACTATTATATCAGTAGTTGATAAAAATGTAAAGATTATGTAAACATCATTGTTCAACAAAAAAATCATCATTAATTTTCTATCCATAAGATATATTGAGATGAAAATTTCTTGAGGAAATTTATAATTTGATTAATAATCGAAGGACTACTAAAACTTATCCATTTTTTGTAATAATTCAAAGGCGAATTCTTTTGCATGTTTTAGATCATTTTCATTTGGTCTTCCCCTATTCATACCCCCAAAAAATTTAAGGAAACTATTGGTGTTAAATCCTTTGCAACTGAATTCATCAATAACTATTAATCCTTTTCTCAGCAATTTCATTCTTAAAGCATCATGATCTTTCTTGACTTTTTTTACACCTTGTACACCACTAGTTGAAAATATAAAACATTTTTGATTACTTAATATTGGTAGTTTTTCTGCAAAATCTAGCAATGGCTGATAATGCCTACCACTATCGATACCAGCACCAAATCCAATTAAATCATAAGCGGTAATAGATTCTTTAATTATCTCTGTAGTCCCTACAATGTCACCATTTAAAACTTTTGAAATTTCCTCAGCCACTTTAGCAGTATTATTATGATGGTATGAGTGAATTATTATTAAACATTTAAGAGTTGTATTCATCATTATTTCTCCCTCTTTTATTCTTCTATTAACAGTTTTTAACTCCAGATTCCACAGTTTGTTTACTACAGTACACAAAATATATGAAGTCATGAAATTTCATTGACTAATTCAAAAAACCTCAATTTATTGCTAGTTTAAAAAGAGCTCTAACCAGGAAATTGAGGTAATCCTTATATAATACTTCGTCGAATAAAATTTTGTTTAGCACTTATTTTGAAATATAAATAATCAATTACTATTAAATTTTAAAATTTCTTCATTTTCATCTTGATCGATTATTCTAATACCTTGTAGCAATGCCATTTCATCAATTTCTTTTTTAGTTTTACCACTGGTATCAAAAACAAAACTTCCTTCTACCTTGAAATATGCTTCTTCACCTAAGTCGCGATGGGGATTATGGGGTCCATTTTCTAACATCAAATGAGAAAATTCTTCATTAATTAAAACTTCATAAGCATAAATATTTTCAATGACTTCTTTTGTACCACTAATAGTAATTTCATAAGAAACTTTAGTTTTTTCTAAATCACCACCATAACTATAAGATGCATTCATAGTATATTTATCCTCTACTTGCTGTTCATTAGAATTACATGCACTTAAAGCAAAGAGAAAAGAAATGATTAAAACAAACACTAAAAAATTCTTCATAAAAACCTTCTTTCTTTCTATTATTTTATTAAGAAGGATCATTAACAATACCCATAAAAAGATTGGCACCTGTTGTAGAATCCTGTATCACTAACACAAAAGGACGGTCACATTTAAAAACAATGGGTTCATCTGGTTCAGGTCTAGCACTAGTAGCTTCCATCTCTATTACAGTCACTGCTGCGGCTTCTGTCCCTTCTTCATCAACAATAATTCTTGCATTTTGGAAAATATTGCTAATAAACACATTACCTTCTGGTGCAACAATCATTTCTGAAAAATCTGCTTTTTCCTCTTCAAAGGGTAATAGCATTCCCCTCATTTTTAAAATTTCTTTTAAATCATTATTTGCTTTAAAGTCAAATTTAGGAAAATAAACTTCTGATTTTAATGAACGCATTTCACTTTTATCATTATGAATCATTACTTGTTGACCTTCAATATCTGAGAAAAAACTTTCTATAGTATCTTCTGGTAAATAGACCAGCATTTCCAAACCGCCATAATATCCCATTGAAAGAATTTGTGCCGACTCTGTTGTCATATATGGAAAATAATCTTGGGTTTGCATCATATCAACATCTTTTTTAGTACCATTTTTAAGTTCAAAAGGCATTTTACTTGTTGATGCTTTATTAAACTCTTTTCGCCAATGACCTTTAAAATATAGTGTGTTAACAAGTACAGCTACTGTTAAAGGATCAAATGCCTTAAAGGTATCTTTTAAAAGGCCATTGGTTTCATCTTCCACCCATTTGTTCATAGTATCTACTGTTTCTGATGAAGTAAAATCCGTTTGAAAAACCTGAGCATCATATTTGCTTTTAAGTATATTAACAAAAGCTTGTATTGGTTCTAAATCTTCACGAACCCATAAAGCATTAGCAATTTTTACAATGGCATTTGGCCTTTCACTATTTGAAGAAACGCTCATTTGATTGAATGCATTAGCGACTTCATTATAAGCATCATTATTTAAATTCTCTTCATAATTTAAGACATCTAGAATTTCTCTTTGGGTTTCTCCTGAGGCACCATTTTGAACCATGGCTAGTGCATAGACCAAACTAATAGGTGATATGAGTTGGTTAATTGTCTTGTCTTTGTTGTATATCATTTCAAATACTTCCAGGCCTGTCTGATTTGATCGTATGATACTTTCTTTTGCACTTTCAGAAAGCTCTGCTCTTACATTTTTAAATGTTTTCTCTTCAAATTCTACATCAGGCTCTACAATATTACTTTTATTTTGTAGTGGTGAAGTACAGCCTGTTACTAATAAAATGATGACAAGAATCATAGCTATTTTTCTCATTGGAATTGCCTCCTTATATAATTAATTATCTTTTTATCATATTAGAATTTTAATGCTTGTAGTGAAACAACTTTTTTTCCATTATGAATGCTTTCTCTACCGACTTCTTTAAATCCAAATTTTTCATGAAACTTTAGTGATTTGGGATTGGCTGGTTCAACATCAATTTCAGCCAATAGAAATGGGTACTCTTTTGCCTTTGCCTTTTTTATAATTTTTTTATACATGAATTGACCTAGTCCCTGACTTTGACAATTTTTAGAAACGACGACTCGATCAATGTATAAAAATTTATCATATTTATCTTTAAACCATTGATAGTTGACACTATCATAGTCTTTGTTTTCTGATAAAGCTAAAATAAAAGCCTCTACTAAACCATCAATTTCTATAACATAACTAAAATCACATGCTTTAATTAAACTTTCTAATTTTTCTTTCGTTAAGGGTGATAAAAAATGAACTGATGCTTTATTTAATTCAAGTACTCTTTTTAAATCATCTGACATATACTCTCTTAAAATCATATCTTCTCCTCAATTATATTTACTTATTCTTATTATATAATATACCCTTTTTAATTATTTTCCTCATTTTTATTCTTTCCATTCGATTGTGAATATATTAAAATGGAAACATAGACTAGGAGGATTTATGAAAACAAAAATTATTACAAAAGATACTTTTAAAACAAGCTTGTGGTCTGGTGGAACCACCACAGAACTTTATATCTATCCTGAAAATTCAATTTATAAAAACAAAGACTTTTGGTTCCGATTAAGCTCAGCTACCGTTGAACTTGAAAAGTCTACTTTTACACCTTTAGAAGGTATTAAAAGATTTATAGCGCCAATTGATGCTTCACTATTACTGTTTCATAAAGATAAAAGTGTTGAATTAGCTCCTTATGAGTGTTACGCCTTTGATGGTGGTATTGAAAC
>DATFJG010000076.1:0-11565 GCA_035269305.1 Clostridia bacterium | reverse complement strand
AAAACAACAGCAATACTTAATATTTTCTTCATTTTTTCTCACTCCTTTTTAAAATTTTTCTTATAACTAATAACACTAAACCAAGTAAAATAATTAATGGTGAATAAGCTACTAAACTAATAAATACTCTTTCTAGAAAAGAACGAATCGAATTAATAGTATTCATCAAACCTTCTAAAGATTTCTGAAATATATTTTTATCAATAGATTGTATTTTTATTTCAATTGCGTCTACTTCATTTAAAGATATATTTATTGTTGAATACTGACTTAAACGATCCCAATTTTTAACAGTACCTTTTAAATGCTCTAGTTCACCTCTTATACGTGTTAATTCTCTTTCTATTTGTAATGTCTCTTCAACTGTTTCGCTTTTCTTTAATAAATCTCTCAATCTTTCTTGAGTTATTTCTAAATTTTCTATTCTTGATACGGTATCACGATACTCATTAGTAATATCATTACTATTTGCATTTGAACTACGTAATCTACCTAGTTCTTTAGCAAAATTCATAAACTCTTCAAAATGCTCACTTGAAATTTTTACTTGAATATGACCATTCCTATATTCTTTACCAGATGAATCAACATAACTAATACTTGAGTGTTGGTTACTAATATAACCATTATATGCATTAACTTTATCGGAAACCGATCGAATAGTCTCATCTAAATCTAATATATCTAAAGATATATTACCATTTTTTATAATAACTCTTCCTGTTTGGTATTCATTAAGAGGATCATCATCAATATCTGAAGCAACCATTTCACTTTCAGCTGGTGCTTCTTCAGTAGTTTCTTCAACGGCAATAGCTTGGTCAGCCATCTCAGCATCAAAGGACCTAAGAGTCGGTTCTGCATTTCCAAATGATTCATTCATGGAAATCTCTTTACTTTCGACACTTTCCTCTCTTGCCATATCACTACTTGTGCTGCCATTTAATCCTAAAGGTAAGTTATTGACAAGTACTATACTAAGTACAAATATCGCTGCAATAGATAAATACTTCTTATTATTTTTAAATAACTGTATAACTTTTGAAGAACTCTTCTTTTCCTTACTGTTTCGATAATTCTTTTCATTTTCTAATTTTTCATGTAATCTTAAATTAAAGCCAGTGGGTAAGTCTTCCAGTGTTTCAGAGTATATAGTTTCTTTTATTAATTTTTCTTCTTCATATATACTTTTACATTCCGGACAATTTTCAATGTGCTTTAAAATACTTTTTTCAGTTTCATGATCTAGCTCATGATCAACTAAATCTGATATATATTTTTTTATTTCTTCACAATTCATCTTTACCTCCTTTCAGTGATTAGACGTTCATCTGAGTAAATAGTTCCATTTCATTAATAATCTTCCGCAATTTTTTTCTTCCTCTATTAATTCTAGATCGAACAGTTCCTATTGGAATTTCCAAAATTTCGGAAATTTCTTCATAAGTGTAATCTTTCATATCACATAAAACAATTGCATCCTTATATGTTACTTCTAACTGTTCAATAGCTTTATGTAGATTTTTCCCTAGCTCCTCATTCTCAGCATTTTTTAGTGGTTCATAGGATTCATCTTCGATTGCATCAACATAATTATCATCATTGTTTAGACTTAGATTATTTTGGTCCTTCTGGTTTTTCCGTAACTCGTCTTTACATGTATTAATTACAATTCTATATAACCAGGTTGAAAACTTTGAATTTTTATTAAAGCTTTTAAGGTATCGAAAGGCTTTTATAAGAGATTCTTGAGTTGCATCTTCTGCATCAGTGGGATCTTTAAGATATTTTAATGCAACATTGTATGCAAATTTTTGATGTTTTTTTATTAATTTTTCAAAACTATTTATATCCCCATCAATAGCATCGTCAATTAGTTTTAATTCGTTTTCAGACACATCTTTCACTCCTTTCATCATTACTTCTAATCATTAGACGTAAGTAACATTTAAAAAGTTCCATTTTATTTATTATAACACAAAAAAATCCCAATACTTGTATAATGTATTGGGATTTATAAGTATGTCCATTATTTTTTTCTGTTTAGAAGTTCTTCTCTTAATGCTTCGTAACCAGGCTTTCCTAGTAATGCAAACATATTCTTTTTATAAGCTTCTACTCCAGGTTGATTAAAGGGATTGACTCCTAATAAGTATCCACTAATACCACATGCCTTTTCAAAGAAGTAAATTAGTTTTCCAAAATAAAACTCATTTAATTCTGGAACATTTATGACTAAGTTAGGTACATTTCCATCGACATGCGCCATTCTAGTGCCTTCAAATGCTTTTTCATTTGCAAAATTAAAACTTTTACCTGCTATATAATTTAAACCATCTAAATTTTCTTCTACATATGGAATTTCAATATCATCTTTAAAGGATTCTATATTTATAATTGTTTCAAAAATATCTCTTCTACCGTCTTGAATATATTGTCCCATTGAATGCAAATCAGTAGAAAAATGGACAGATGCTGGAAAAATTCCTTTACCATCTTTTCCTTCACTTTCCCCAAACAATTGCTTCCACCATTCACCAACAAAAGCTAAAGATGGCTCATAATCTACGAGAATCTCTGTCGTTTTACCTTTGTTGTAAAGTGCATTTCTTACAATAGCATATTGGTAACATGGGTTTTCTTCTATCGTCAACTCAGAGTAATCTTTCATACCCGACTGTGCACCAGCCATTAATTCATCAACATTTAAACCGGATACCGCAATGGGTAATAACCCAACAGGTGTTAGAACTGAAAAACGACCACCAACATCATCTGGAATAATAAAAGTTTCGTAACCTTCTTCATCAGCTAAAGTTTTTAATGCACCACGAGATTTATCTGTTGTAGCATATATTCTTTCTTTGGCCCCATCTTTACCATATTTAGTTTCTAAAAGTTCTTTAAATACTCTGAATGCAATTGCAGTTTCAGTTGTTGTTCCTGATTTAGAAATAACATTTACACTAAAATCTTTATCTTTAACTAACGCTACTAAATGCTTTAAATACCGTCCTGAAATATTATTGCCTGCAAAATAAATCTGAGGGGTTTTTCTATCTTTACTGCTTAAATCATTATAAAAAGAGTTTGTTAATGCTTCAATTACGGCTTTTGATCCTAAATAAGAACCTCCAATGCCTACAACTAATAATACGTCAGAATTCTTTTTAATCTTTTCAGCTGCTAATTTAACCCTTTTAAATTCTTCTTGATTATACTCACTTGGAAGACTTAACCACCCTAGGTAATCATTACCTAAACCAACTTTATTATGTAACATGTCATGCGCTTGTTTGGTAAACTCACTTAAACCATCAATTTCTTCATTTGAAACAAAACCATCTGAGTAATCAAATGTAATATTTTTCATTTTTCCTCCTTGTATCATACTTTATTTATTAATATAAAATAATTCCTATCCACTTATTAATTTACCATAATTTTACCTAATTAATCAATTATTAAAAAAATAATGCTAGAAATACACAATTTATTTCATGCAAATTTAGATATATATATAATTAATGTCTCCAACTAAAAACCTTAGAAAGAAAATTTTGAAGCTCTTCCGTCTTTGGTTCATCAATTATACTAACGTCACCATGCTCAACTAATCTTCCTTCATGAATGAATACTATATAGTCTGCAACTTGCTTTACAAATCCAATTTCATGGGTAACGATAATAAAGTCTTTCTTATCATCCTTCAATTTTAAAATAGCATCTAAAACTTCATAGGTTAAAACTGGATCTAAGGAACTAGTTGGCTCATCAAATAATAAAACATCAGGATTGATTGCTAAAGCTCTTACGAGTGCAACCCTTTGTGACTGTCCACCACTTAATTGACTAGGTTTTTTTAAAATGTGTTCAATTAGTCCAAACTGAGTTAATAGAGTTTTAGCAATTCTTATCGCTTCTTTTTTCTTGATCTTATGAACCTTTTCTAAAATTATAGTAATATTGTCTAATATATTTAAATGTAAAAATAAATTATGACTTTGAAAAACAAACCCACATTTTTTATGAAGAAGCTCCTCATTTTCTTTTACATTAATAGAATTAATTGATATTTCACCACTGGTTATTGGTTCGAATCCTGCAATCATACGTAATAAAGTAGATTTTCCGCCACCACTTGGTCCAATCATACCGATAATGTGATGGTCCTCAATATCTATATTAATGTCATTTAAAACTAGCTGATTACCAAATTTTTTTCTTAAATTTTCTATTTTTAATATCATTATGTCACCTGTAACTTTCTCTCCATATATTTAATTGATAATGAAATAGGTATTGTTATAATTAGATAACCTACTGCTAAAACGACATATCCCTCTATATAAGCAAATGTATTTGCATTTACGCCCATAATTGTATTAAAAAATTCATTTACTGCCATATAGGATAATAAAGCTGTACTCTTAACAAGTAAAGCCAATTGACCAGTTAATGGAGGTAAAATATTTTTTATTACTTGGGGTATAATAATATATCGATACGTTTGATACTCATTAAATCCAAAAACTTTTGCTGCTTTCCATTGACCATCAGGTATACCTTCTATTCCACCACGATAGATTTCTGATATATATGCAGAATTATATGATGTTAATATAATAATAGCAGATACAAATCTATTATTAATATTAAAAGCATTACCAACGATATAGTAAAGAATCACAACTAAAACCAATAATGGTGTCCCAAACATTAACTCATTGAAAACCTTTGATATATACTTCAAACAGGTAATTGAACTTTTTTTCATAAAAAATAGAATCAGCCCTATGATTAAACTAAAGAACAATGACACAAATGTTAATACTAATGTTTGAGTCCATCCCTTAATTATGACAGGATAATACTTGCTTGTGCTAGTCCACTCATATGAATATCCAAACCTATAATTAATGAATAATAATAGTGTTAAATAAAACAATACAGTAATACCTACATGTAAATACTTCGATTTAAACTTCATAAATACTCCCTTATATACTAAATTAAAGGCTCTTCAAGTTGAAGAGCCTTCACATATTTTTTTTTCATTCTAAAAGAAGAAATCTAATCCATAAGCTTCAAATTCTTTAATTTTATCTTCTAAATGCTTTTCTCTTATTTCATCATAAGTGCCATCTTCTTTTGCTTCTTTTAAAAATTCATTAATTTTTTCCTTTAATTCATTTTGATCTTTTTGCATAGCGATGCCCCAACCTTTTGTATTTGGTAGCGGTTCAAGAATCGCGCGTGTTGAATCTGGATAGTTTTCATGATGTCTTATTATTGATAATGGATCATATATAAAAACATCTCCTTTACCTTGAGCAACTTCTAATACTGCTGTTGCTTCTTCATCTACATTTTTAATGACTGCATTCGGTGCATTTTCTTGTGCCCAAAGTGCCCCAATTGTTCCTGTTTTACTTACAATTGTTACTTCTGGATCGTTTAAATCCTCGTGTGAGTTAACAATTGAATCTTTATATACTAACATCATTAATTGACTGTTTGTATATGGATCAGAAAAATCTACTTTTTCCTCTCTAGCAGGTGTAATTGTCATTGAAGATATAATAATATCAATTTCTCCACTCATCAATGAAGGTATTAAGCTTGGATAAGGTGTATCCGATATTTCTACTTCCATATCTAAGTATTCACCTAATGCATAGGCTAAATCAACACTTGCACCCATTGGATCTCCATTTTCATCCTTTGTTTCAAAAGGCGGATATTTTAACTCCATACCTACTACTAGTTTATCTTGCTCAAGTACATTACTAGACTCATTTGGACTACATCCTGCCATTACTATTACTATTAATACTAAAAATATTACTAAATAATTCTTTTTCATAACTTTATCCTTTCTCTACATTGATGTCGTGTTGTATTGATACCGAAGAAAATTGTTATTAATCAATTTTATTTAAAAAAGTAAATAACGATTCTCATTATAACACATTATGAATTGTAAAAAAAATATTTCTATTCTATTGAAAATCCACTCAACTTATGTTAAAATCATTTTAGTGCTCGCCGAAGTGGCGGAATTGGCAGACGCGTCGGACTCAAAATCCGAAGCCCTTAAAAGCGTGTGGGTTCGAGTCCCACCTTCGGCACCAAACATTAAAACACCAGCAAATGCTGGTGTTTTTTGATTAAATAAACAATTTAATTTTTGGGTTTTGAAGTTTTTTTCTTGATGAGTCTAATTTCTTAACATAGATCCACAATATTATTAATTAATCTAATCTACAAGCATTATCCCCCATATTTCTAATTTAATCTTAAGTTCAATTATTACTTATTATTGATTTATTACTTACATGTAATTTTTCAAATCATAAAACATGTTCTAAATGAAACTATCACATTACCAAAATTTGGTCTCCTACTTTAAGAATTAATAATTTCATTTTCTGAGTAATAATTCTGCTTTAATTTATTTCATCATTCATGACTTTTACTCTCTTCATTTTAACTATCTCGTAAATGCATCAAATGTTCTTTTTAATAGTATAATGGCTTGCTCCCGAGGGGTAAAACCTAATGGATTTATTTCATTATTACCTACCCCTTTCATAATATTATTTTGATTCATAAACACTACTGAATCAGTTGCCCATTCTGATACCTGTGAAGCATCATCAAATTCCAAAAATCCACTAATTGTAAAATCATCTTCTGGCATTGCAGTAATCAATGTTCTATACAACATAACACATATTTCTTCTCTAGTGATAGAATTGTTTGGAGCAAATAATCCATTACCTACCCCTTTTACTATTCCTAGGTGATTGGCCATAAGAACCATTTCATTAGTTGTGTCTGTAAATGGATTTATTGATACAGTAGGTACACTTGAATCGCTTAATTGTTGATAAAGTTTGATAACAATCTCACAAAATTCTTCTCTGGTTATTTCTTGTTGAAAATTGCTAAGTACACGTGCTGTTGTTAAATCATAAGCTATGGCTTCTTCTATCTCATCTTTTGCCCACTCACTTGCTGTTGTATAATCTTCCTTTTCAATTTCTTTGATTATAATATTACCATTTTCTGATGTATTCTCCCATGTAATTGGAGTAAAAGCTAGGGGGTTCTCATCAGAAAAAGTTAAACTCTGAATAGTAGATTCAGGTATATAACCTTCATAGCCATCCATTAAATTAAGAATTTCAGTACTTCGCATAGCCAAATTAGCACTTACATTTCCACTTTCTTGAGCCAATATCAATTGACTTGCCCCTTTTTCAACATACATCGATAAACTGCTTCCTTTATCAAAAGACATTTGATCTAAGAAAAATTCGCGACCAACCATATCGTCATCATTAACAGCTCCTATACTTGGCAGTTCTTCATATAAACCTATTCTACAATCACTGTTAATTGAATCAGACATAAATGTCATTTTGTATTGAACTGCTTGATCAATTGGTTCTATTTTAATCCGATCAACAGAGCCTACAGGTATTGCTTTATCTTCCATAGAAAATACCGATTCACCATGTAACAATCCAACATGGTATTTACCATCATTTACAGGACCACTACTAGCTTCATTCCCTCCTGAAATATGAGCTGTCACTGTAATATTGTCTGGTATAATAAACATACTCGGTATTTCACTTGTTCCCATATCATATGACATTGCCATAGAACCTGGAATTTCTTCATAGTAGCTGCCATCTTTTACGCCAGTAATACGACCTTCTTCATCAGACATATACATCGTTGCATCTCCACTAATTAAACCAATAAGGGCATCTAATAATGTTGGAATACGATGATCAGTTATTGTTGTAACAATGCCATCGTTAGTAATATTATTGGTATCTGATGTTCCACCAATTGCATGACTATATGAGTAGTAGAATATTTTATCATTCCAAATCTCATCATCGCTTTCTCCTGGTCCATTGAAATCAGCTATATAACTCCAAGAACTATCATCTAATGTAAGGTATGGAAATTCTGAATATGACATAATATCTGCATTTATGTTATGACTAGCCCCTGTTCTATTAGGATCATAAACATAAATTCTTGTTGTCCCATCATTCATTTCACGAATCATCCATGGTACCAACGCATGCCCACTACCGCCTTCTCGAATAGCTAGAACCCCTGGTTCATCTGTAAGCAAATCACTTCTTATCTCAGATAATACATTAATATGTGCATCACTATCATCTGCATCATACCATTGACTAATTTTTTCAATAACAATGGATGCCCCTAATTGAGCGGCTTGACGGGCCTCAAGATAAGCTGCGGTATTGTATTGTGACTCATTTAACTCATAAGGTGACGCAGGTCCTTGAATATCAGAAATGTCTAACCTACCGTTATATAACTCAGCAACCATTGTACTAAAACCAAAGCATCTACCACCATCTGCAACATCTTTAAAAGCAGCATGATAAAAAATAAGAGCTTTCAATTTTTTCCAATTCCAATCTTTAGAAACCCAACATTCATTACCGCCAAATACTTGTGTCATACGAGTCCAAGACAAACGATTGGTGCCAGTATTTACAAATAATGGCGCTTTACTATAAGTTAAATCCAATGCATTCATCGGAGATATGGTAAAAGAAGTTCTGTCAGTAGTAGTTAAATAACTTTCAGCATCCCGTGCGTAAGCAGAAAAGGAAAATAAACTGTCACTATTTGCGAATGCGTAACCTAATGACTCTGTACCTGTGGTATTTTGAAATAAAACAGTTTCTCTTGCTGTGGTCCTTCCATCCGAATAATGATAATCATGAAATCTACCATTAACTTGTATAGATAAATCTACAATACCTTCTGGATCCGTTGCTGTAGCTCTAATAGCCACACTTTGCGTATCATCTTCAATAAATGAGTAACGCTCAGGAATTGTTGCTTGAACACCAACATCCGCATCATGAATAACTTCTATGGTGACAATAGGTTCTGAATCTGTTCCTCTAACGGGTACTATAACATTCTCCCATATACTCTGGGATACACCTATATCATCTGCTACTAAGCCATATGCTTTGCTCGGAAGCTCTGCTACTTCACTATATGATACAGTTAGGCTTGTTGTTGATGCATCTGTAGCCTCACGTATAGCAAGCACCTCTGAACCACGAACAATCATAACATGCTCTAAAGCAACGTTGTCTGTAGCCGTCACTGTAATAGTTATCATCTCTCCTGGATTTGGATTTTCTGGTATAACAGTATAGGATAGTTCGCATTGTATATCATCATCTGGTATCACATATTCAGGTTCATCTACTGAATCAGCGCCTGTGTATTGAAGGACCAACTTAGGTTGATAGCCTCCATAATCATCACTTCTAAAATTATAGGTACCATAACCTACTTCACTTGGTTGAAAATAGATACCATGATTATCACTAGGATTATCAATCCAATTATTTACAAGAGATATTGGCAATTCAATCGATTTCCAACCTTCTCCTAAGCTAATATCAGTGGTTAAAATAGTTTCCGCTGCAACTGGTTTGCTATTCCATGTAACAGTATTTTCATCATAGCTTGTAGAACACTTCTTAATGTCAATATCATTTAACGTAGTTTCATTCATGTACACCATCAAAGTTGCCTTTGATAGTTCAGCTTCATCTGGCAATAGACCCCCTTGACCTTGAGTAATATCACTGAATTTTAGTAAACTAAAGAAACTATAACCAAACTCATCACCACCGACGATTAAATTATTCTGATTGATAAGATTATAGTTCGTTGTCGGTGCACCCTCTGCAATATAGACTGCGTCTTCACAATAGATTGTCACACTATTCACTAATTTAAGCTTTGATAGATCATAGTCAACTAATGGATTATTTATATCTTTAACAGCATAAATAGCACTCCCACTAGAAATAAGACTAAATATCAATAACACACTTATTATTTTTACCTTCATTTTACTACTCCTTTCATCATCTTAAAATGGCAATTACAAACCTAACTAACTTGTCTAATTACAATATTACTTCAAAACAGTTTAGAAATTGCCTCTAATTCAGATATACTTATAAAGTTTAAAAAACAACCACGATGGGATAAAACTATGTCAAATTTTTATCAATCGATTCTAGTTTATATCAATGAGAAAATCATAAATGCCAGTTTAGTATAATGAATCCATCCAATTTTTAAAAACATTCAAAAAATAATAAAACCAGCCTAAAGGCCGGTTACGCTATTAGCAATTATCTGAATTAAGCGTCCATATATTTCAAATAATTCTTACTTCCTGTAATTAATATTAAGTTATACTTTCATTCTACCCTTGTCAATTATATTGAAAAAAGTTGATATTTTTGAAATCAATTTTCCTAAAACTATACCAATTTGAATAATTTTCGTTATTCTTATACCCAATTTATATTAGATTAAACATAAATAACAATTAATCAAATTGCTTACTCTATATGATTTTAGACTTCTTTATACTCACTAGGAAATAAATAATTGATACGCCTGGAGCAAAAGTCCGAATTCCTATAGAAGAAATAAAAAAATGTTAATTAAAAGGTAACGTAATAAGCAACCCAAATGCCTGAACCCTTAAAAGGATATAAGTTCGAGCCACATCTCAACAATAAATCAACACCACCAAGGAATTGCTTGGTGGTGTTTTTTGATTGGTTGATTCAATCTTTAAAGTTTTGATATGTAGTACTCAGACTAAAATAAATCTATTTATTAATCAAATAAGGTTATTTCATGGCAGGATTAATCCTAAATTCTGAACAATTAAAACCCTTTAATTGGAAAACGTGCTAAACTGAATTCAATTTGTAGCGCTATTTGCCTATAGAAGTTATTAAATAGTGTCTACTGGTGGTGATGTAAATAAAATGATTAAAAAATTTATTCAAAATCAATACAAAAAACTAAATTCATCTTTACCAAAATCATAGTTTAAAATGAGATGAATCAAGAATTATTGATAATAAAGTGTATTATAAACGTGATATTTTACTATTGTCCAAACTCTTCAACACTTTCTATTTCTCCGGATACATTATTAAAAACTATAAATTTAGTCTTATTCCCTTCATTATCATAATGAGTTTCATAGTCTTTTGCCCCAGTTTCTTGGACATAGCTAACATGAATCCCAATACGGTTGCCGTTTAAGTATTGTCCTTCATAACCTAGAATACCATTGGGATAGTATAATAAAGAATAACCATCACTGTCATTTGAATCTGGTATATAAGACCCATCTATTGGCATTTTATAGTGAATATCTGAACGCATATTTCCAGCCTCATAGTACTCTTTTATTTGAATAAGTTTTGCATCTTCTTTATAAGTGAATTCATATTCTTTCTGCTTTATACCACTGTCATAATAGTCGTAACCCCTTTCATTTATCTTGCCCATGTCACCATGTAATTTTCTTACAAGAACACCATTTTTATACAATGCCCAATAACCATGTATTGTACCAGCGGCATTTTTATCATAAATTCGACAATCATACTCCTTTATTGCTTTAGTATCTTTGTCAAAACGAACGGTCACCTCATAGCGCAG
>DATFJG010000075.1:0-9313 GCA_035269305.1 Clostridia bacterium | reverse complement strand
TCTGTTCTTTCGCCAAATTCTACTAATGATTTTGAGTGACATGTTCTAGTTGTCATTCTAAACATAACAGGCAAATTGAAGGCTTCACTGATCTCATAGGCATCCATGATAAAATCTTTACATTCTTGAGAATCACTCGGTTCAATACATGCAATTTTTGCAAACTTTGCATAATATCTATTGTCTTGTTCATTTTGTGAACTATGTGCACCTGGGTCGTCTGCTGATACTAAAACCAACCCCCCATTTACGCCAGTGTAGGCATAAGTAAATAATGGATCTGCTGCAACATTTACTCCTACATGTTTCATTGCTGCAAAACTTCTTGCCCCAGCAACTGATGCACCAATAGCTGTTTCTAGTGCTACTTTCTCGTTAGCAGCCCACTCTGCTGTAATATGCTCTTTATATGGTCCTACATTCTCTAAAATTTCTGTACTTGGCGTACCTGGATAAGCTGATGCATATGTTACGCCTGCTTCAAAAACACCTCTAGCAACGGCTTCGTTACCAGTCATTAAATGTTTCATTATAACCCCCTTTTAATTATTAGCTGCAATTACACTCCCCAGTGCAATTGAATTTAATTTTGCTTCAAATGAATCTGCTCTTGATACAAGTACTACTGGTACTTTTGCGCCCATGATGATACCTGCTGATGCTGCGCCTGCTAAATATGTTAACGTTTTCCCTATACCATTACCCACTTCAATTGTTGGCACAAGCAGTACATCAGTTTCTCCAGCAATTTTTGATTTGAATCCTTTTACTTCTGCTGCACTCTTAGAAATAGCTAAATCTAGTGCTAAAGGCCCTTCAAATATTACATCATCACCAAATTCACCTTTTTCGCAAGCTTCCTGCAATACTCTTGCTTCAACTGTGGCTTGCATTTTTTTGCTTACTTTTTCCTTCGCGGCAATACCTGCAATATTAATTTGAGAATTCCCTAAAGCCTTAACAACTCTAATAGCATTCTTTGTAATCATTTTCTTTTCTTCCAAAGTTGGTGCTATATTCATACCACCATCTGTTAAATAAATCAGTTTATGGTAAGTCTCAACATCATAAACCATTACGTGACTTAATTGATTTTCTGTTCTTAAACCATACTCTTTATTAAGTACTGCCTTTAATAGAATAGAAGTATCGATTAATCCTTTCATTAAAAAGTCCGCTTCTCCAGAATTAACTAATTTTACTGTGGTTTCAGCAATTTCTTCTAATGTAGAACAATTAACTATTCTTTCGGAATCAATGGTCACACCAATATCCTTAGCTACTTTTATAATCTTATCTTTCTCCCCAATAAGTAGTGGTTGGATTAGACCTTCATCCCTAGCTGAACAAACAGCTTTTAAAATGTTTTCATCATTAGCAGCTGCTATTGCTAAAGTCATTGGCTTTTGTTCTTTTGCCTTAGAAAACAACATTTTGAAGTCTTTTATCATTTTTACCTCCTTTATTTTAAAAAATTAAATTATTTTTTTAACTCTTACAAAAAAAATTGAATCCCTCAATATTATTTTAACACAATATTGTAAAGATTCAACTGATTTATTATAAAAACTTCAAATTTTATTTTAACGCTTCTAATTTTTTAAGCCATGCTATGACAATTTCATCATCTGGTTTTTCTTCTTTTGCTTTTAATAAATACTCTTCAGCTTTGTTTAAATCATTTGCGTTCAGATAAACAATGCCTAAGTTACATAAAAGTTCATGATTATTTGGCTTTATTTTTAATGCTTCTTCATACACTTTTTTAGCATCTTTAATCTGTCCAACTGTAAGAAAGATAATGCCTAGTTCATTTAGTGTTTCTGTATGTCCGCTATTATATTCTAAAGTTCTTTTAAAATAATCAATGGCTTTATCATACTCATTTAAATGTCTGTAGGCTAAACCAATGAAAAACAATAGGTTCCACCAATCATTATGAAACTCCTCTAAAGGTAATAAGTATTCTAAACCTTCTTGGAATCTTTCATTTAAAACCATCTGACTGCCCGTTTCAAAAGCCGCTTTATCATCAATATCTTTGATTAAATCAATGATTTTTGTTCTTTTGTTATCATCTATTCCGTTATTAATAGCAATTTTAAAATATTCTTTGGCTTGATTGTAATGATCATCCATTGCATAATAAAATCCTAAGAAATAATACGCGTCAGGAAAAGAAGGAAATTTCTCTGTGATATACATAAATATTTCCTTTGCCTCGATTAAAAACAATTCTTGCTTATCATCTTCAGTTTCATATCTTTCAACTAGCTCATCACATACTTTTCCATAATTATAAAGTACATTCAAATCGTCACCTAGAAACTCATAAGCAGTTCTCAAGTGAATGAGGCCTTCTAAGTACCTTTCATTTGAAGCATAATACAGGCCATTTTTTAATACCTTGTTGCCTATTGCAGGGTCAAAGGTTTCTAAAAATGCTTTATATTCTTCAACATGGCTAAACTCAGGATCTAAACCAATGATCTTTACCATTGCTTTTACCATAGAATCTATATTAATATCTAAATCCTCTTCACCTTTTACTTTGTTCACAAGATTCTTTGTTAATAATGGAATTTTGAAATTATGGTCAATAACATTTCCAGCTATTTTTATTGTTTTCCCTTCCTTCAGTTGAGTGAAAACAACATCTTTCGTTTTTTCATTAAAATACTTCGATATATTTATAAACATAGGTCCTCCTATAAAGTTTTAACTGATTTTTTATCTATAATTTTGTCACGATACAAGTCAAAGTAGCTGAGAGTATCAGTTTTTAAAATAGTCACTTTATGATGTAAAGACTTTGAAATTTCAATTTTTTCGATATATTTATGCGTTGCATTCTTACCATCACAAGCCACAGCTACCTTTCTTTTTTTAGCCTTAACAATATCAATGGATAATTTTACATCAATTGGTACAATCATAGATGTTTTTAAGGGTCTATTGACACTATTATCATTTGGATTCAATGGTATTATTTGATAGAGATTTAAATCCGGATGTGTCGCTACACCGCCTGCCCATATGGCATACCCAGTTGATCCAATAGCAGTTGATATAATAAATCCATCACCTGTAAAGTAATTGAAGGGTTTATTGTCAAAAAATATTTTTGCTTCCATTAATTTTGGTTGTAAATGCTTTATTAGAATTTCATTAAAAGCATAATGATCTGTTTTAACCCCATCTATACAAGTACTTGTGAGTTTTAACAATGGATAATCTACTTCTATATACTTTTTATTAACAATCGTATCAACAAATTGATTAATTTCTTTCGGTAAGACACTTGGTAAAAAACCCAATGTACCAGTATTAATTCCTACAAAAGGTTTCATTTTGGATTTGTATTTTCTAATGGCACTTAACATAGTACCATCACCACCAATCACTACAATTAAATCAAAATCTTTCTGAACAATTTGCAATGGTGAATCTTTGATTAGTTCAATTAACCTTTCTTTTACTTCTTGACTAGAGTCTTTATGGTTGCAATGAATAAATATTTTCATATTCCACCCCTACATATGCCTTTTAAAAAGTCTTTTTCGACGTGTCGAATTGTCTAGAATGTTAAACAAGTAGCCTCTATATACTAGTGAAAAACCAATAACCACTTGCAGTAAAATCGCTACAACAATAACAATAATAGGAAGACTCATTGTATAACTCAATGAAAATGTCAAAATGCTAACCAAATTAAATACAACTGTATAAACAAAATAGGTTCCTATAGCAAGTATAATATTCGGTACTATCCAATCAATTGGATTTTTTTTCATAAAATAAATAGAATAATTCAATGAATCTAACTCATCATATTTCTTTTGATAAAATACCTCTGGTAATGGATTAAGAACTAGTATTATTCCTAATTGTATTAGCCAAATCATAAGTCCGCCAAAGGGTAAAATACTTAGAATTGGACTAATAAATAAACCAATTCCATAATTTACTAGATATAAAACAAATAAAGTACCGAATATATTTCTAAAATATACTTTATATCCTACTTTAAAGGCATCCCAACTAAAACGCTCGTGTTTTAATATAAACTCTATAACATATAAGTAATCTGATATAACTGCACTAATACAAGCAAATATGATAATGCCCGCTAAAAAACTTAATGCACCTGCCATACTAAAAACAATCATAGGGATTAGTAAATAAGGTATACCAATTATAAATAATTCTTGTGTTTTAAAAACTGTTTTTATTGTTTTAAATAGTACTTTTTTATTTGTATAGAATAGATCCTGTAAAATATCCATCTTAATCACCTTTCTCCAAGGAAACTTCAAAATTTAGTGACCGCTCATTCAATGTGCTTTTCGAATAATCAAATAAGATTGTTGTTTCTTTTTCTTCTAATAGTTCATAGTTTGAATTAATAAATTTTTTAATATCAAACTTAAATTTCTCAAAATGAACACGTTTAATAATATATTTTGCATTCTTATCTTTAAAATGTGGTAAATACTTCTCTATTTTTTCTTCATCTTGCAAAAATTCATGACAGCTATTTCGATAACCATTGGGTTTTATTCGATAAAACAACTTATCAATTTTTTTATTCTTATTCAGTATATAATCGAACTTTAGTAATGCATCAAATACTTGAGAAGAGTCGAAGGTTTCATTATAGAAATCCAACAAAATTTTGTATCTCTTAAGTTTTGAGTGTTTATGTTCAAACAACTTCTTCTCGCACCAATACTCATAAAATGCATGATAAAAACTTGATGGACTTTTAAATTTCTTATTAACTAAATAATCTAATGCATGAGCAAAATAATTAGAGTTATAATAAATATCCAATAATTCTTCTATACCCTTTAATACAATCATCTCATCAAAATTAATAAATTTATTAAAGTAAATTTGATACGGTGGTGAATCATCATATACTAATCCATACAGCTCATGATTTTTTTCCATTTCTGAACCCTTCAAAATTTTAAGGAAACCTAATTGTAGTTTGTTAGGGTTTAGGCTATAAACATCATTGAAACTACTTAAAAAACTATCAAAATCTTCATAGGGTAATCCTGCAATTAAATCTAAATGACTATGAATATTTTCCAATCTAACAATTTCAACTAAAGTTTTCTTAATACTTAAAAAATCCATGCCTCTATTGATCGTTTCTAAACTGTTCGTGTTCGTTGTTTGTACACCAACTTCTAATTGAAACAGTCCAGGTCTTACCGTTTTTAGATAATCAATAACCTCTTGGTCTAATAAAGAAGCCGTAATTTCAAAATGGAAGTTCGTAACGCCATTATCATTATTATTCAGAAATTTGATAATCTCAAAATAGTGTTCTTTCTTTACATTAAATGTTCGATCAACAAATTTTACTTGTTTTACATTCTTTTTCAGAAAAAATAACATATCTTCTTTTACTCGATCTAAAGAAAAGTATCTAACCCCTTTAATAGTTGATGATAAACAATAGCTACAATTAAAAGGACAACCTCTTGTACTTTCATAATATATAATTCGATGGTCTAAACCTTCTAAGGTATCTTTATAAGGAAAAGGAATCTCGTCAAGGTCTTTAATCAATGGCCTTTCAGAATTCTTTATAATATTTCTCTTTTCTCTATAAACTAAACCATTAATACTCTCATAGCTTTGGTTAACTTTAAAGGCTTTAATAAACTCTTTAAAAGTATCTTCTCCTTCACCGTATATTATAAAATCAATATTAGGATTGTCTTTCATTTCTTCTTCCGATGCATAAGAAACTTCTGGTCCACCTAATAATATTTTTGTCTCTGGACATACTTTCTTTAACGCTCTGGTTAAGTTTGTTATTTCGCTATAGTTCCATATATAAGTACTAAAAATAATTAAATCATATTGTCCTTTATAAAGATCAACTAAAATATCTTCTGTATGCATATTAATAGTATATTCTTTTAATTCAACGTCTATATTCTTCATCGGCTCAATGACAGCTCTTAAATATCGAATGGCTAACGAAGAATGAATAAACTTAGAATTTAATGTTGTTAATAATATTTTCATAATCTCATCCTTTCCTAATGAAGTATATCATAAATAGACGTTTAATTAAATTTAAAATATGTTATAATTAAGAAAAGAATTGCTTTAAAGGAGGAATAAAATGGCTATAATGTCATCTAGATTAATCAGGCATGAAGTATGTAAAGAAGCTTTGGAAGAAGCAGGCGCTAAAGTAATTGATGTACAAGGGATTATGTTTCATGTTTCCTTTAAATTAAAGGATCATGAAATTGCTTATATATATCATTTAAACCCAGACAATAGTTTTCTACTAGAACGAGTAAAACCTTATTTTGTTCAAATAGGTACTTATAATAAAGAAGAAAACATTGTCAATGCAATAAAAATAGATATTGAACAGTTTAGAAATGCTATGCGCAGTTCTAATTTTGAAGATTTTATAAAAGTCGACGATCATCTATCTAAATTAGTTAGAGTCTTTGAAGATTTGTATCTGTATTATAATGTAAATAAGGATCAAATTGACGAACTAGATACTATCTTACATGATGTACTTGATAGAATTAGAAAAATGACTAAAGAATGTGATAGAATTTACTACAAAAAAGATCCCGATGTACTAAACACAAACTTGAAATTTGATGATTAAATTAAAAACGTAATCCCTTTATATTTAGGAATTACGTTTTTTTGTTGTTTATATTCTTACATTTTTTCTGGTGCTTCAATTGCTATTAATGATAAACCATTTTTAACAACATGTTTATAGGCTTTTACTACTGCAACGCGTGCTTTTTTTAATTCTTCATCATCAACTAATATTGGTGTTTCATGATAGAATCTATTGAATAATTGAGCTAAGTGTGTAATGTATCGAGTAACCAAAGATGGTTCATATTTTTCAGCAGCTCTCTTTATTACTTCGCCAAATTTTGAAATTTCTCTTATTAAATCAAAGGAAGCCTTGTTATTTAGTAAGCTATAATCTACATCTTCTAAAGTAACTTCCGCATTTCTTAAAACACTACAAGCTCTTGCATGTGAATACTGTACATATGGACCAGTTTCTCCTTCAAAGGATAAAGTATGTTCCCATGAGAAAGTGTAATCCTTTATTCTGTTATTAGAAAGTTCTTGGAATACAACAGAACCAACGCCTACTTGTTTTGCTACTTCTTCCTTATTATCTAAATCAGGATTCTTTTCTTCAATAATATCTTTTGTTGTTTCGATTGCTTTATTTAGTACATCCTCTAAGAACACCACACGGCCATTTCTTGTTGATAAAGACCCTTCTTCAAGGCCAACCATGCCAAAGGGTACATGGATGCAATCTTTAGCCCATTCATAACCCATCAGCTCAATGATTTTAATCCATTGTTTAAAATGTAAGTTCTGTTGTGAGCCCACAACATAAATATTCTTATAAAAATCATACTCTTCTTTTCTATATTTTGCAGCTGTTAAATCACGTGTTATATACAATGAAGAACCATCAGATTTTGTGATTAAAGCGTTAGGCATATCATAAGGCTCTAAGTTTACTAACTCTGCACCCTCTTCATTCGTCATTACACCTTTCTCACGCATTTCTTCTAGTAAGCCAGGAATCATATCCGAATAAAAGCTTTCACCAGCATAAGAATCAAACTCAACACCTAATAAATCATAAACGCCTTCGAATTCTTTAAGACTTACTTTTCTAAATAATGTCCATAAACGTACAGCTTCTTCATCGCCATTTTCTAGTTTAGTAAACCATGCTCGCGCTTCATCGTCTAAGGTAGGATCTTTTTCCGCTTCTTCATGGAACTTAACATATATTTTTAAAAGTTCCGGTATTGGATTGGCTTCAATGGCTTCTTTATCTCCCCATTTTTTATAAGCAACAATTAACTTACCAAATTGTGTTCCATAATCACCTAAATGGTTTATACCAATTGTATTGTATCCTAGGAAACTATATATTTTATAAAGTGAATACCCAATCATTGTACTACGTATATGTCCCATATGGAAAGGCTTCGCAATATTAACTGATGAATACTCAACTACTACATTTTTGCCTTTTCCCAGATCAGATGAACCATATTGGTCCTCTTCGTCTAAGACTTCTTCAATAATCAATTTTGATAGTATACTTTTTTCTATTGTAAAATTAATGTAAGGTCCTACAGCTTTGATGCTTTCAAAATTCTTATCAGAATCAATTGATTCTACCAAAGATGAAGCAATCATCTGTGGACTTTTCTTAAATATTGATGCCAACTTGAAACATGGAAAAGCATAATCACCCATTTCTGTGTTCTTTGGCACTTCAATTGTCTCCATAATCTCATCAAATTGTAGATCTTCAATTACATCGTTCAATAATTCCGCTGTCTTCTTCTTAAAATCAATCATTTTTCCTCCTTCAAAAAATAAAAATACCCCTCCTATTAAGAGACGTATTATACGCGTTGCCACTCTTGTTAACATTAATAAAATGTTCACTCAAACCTTTTAATGGTAGGTACCATCTAATCTACTCATTTCAATTAGAATTTATTAGTACGTTTCAATAGCATCAAGTACCAAGCTTCCACCATCCTCGGCTCTCTATAAAAATAAACACTACCTACTCTCTAAATACAATATTTGTAATTTTAAATAAATATATCATACTATTTTTAATATATCAAGATGAAATCCTTTTATTTAATGTCATCTGGTATAAAACCTTTGAATTGGGCTTTATATAGTTTTGAATATATGCCACCTTGTTTGATTAATTCTTCGTGATTGCCTCGCTCTTGTATGCCTTCTGAAGAAATAACAATGATTTCATCTGCATCACGAATCGTTGAAAGTCTATGGGCAATGACAATGGTTGTTCTCCCTTTAGATAATTTTTCTAATGACCGTTGAATTTTAATTTCTGTTGCATTATCAAGGGCAGAAGTTGCTTCATCTAAAATTAAGATTGGTGGATTTTTTAAAAATACTCTAGCAATTGAAATCCGTTGTTTTTGTCCACCAGAAAGTTTAATACCTTTTTCTCCAACATCTGTGCTGTATTGATCTGGTAAACTCATAATAAACTCATGAATATTTGCATTCTTAGCTGCTTCAATAATATCTTTCTCAGTCGCTTCTGTGTTGCCATAACGAATATTATCTTTTAGTGTTCCAGAAAAAATGAATATATTTTGTTGAACAAATCCAATATTTTCCCTTAAAGATCTAATCTTAAAATCTTTAATATTAATACCATCTATGGTGATCTCGCCTGTATTGATATCATAAAATCTTGGTAACAAATTTG
>DATFJG010000074.1:0-5367 GCA_035269305.1 Clostridia bacterium | reverse complement strand
CTAGTTCTTTATAATGAGTATAAAGGAGGTGAGTTTAATGAAGCTGACATTAAAAATGAAATTAACATTAGATGAAGAAACTTTTAATGCACTGCGAGAAATTAGTGAGTACTCTGGGAAATTTTACAACATGGTCAATTATGATTTTAGAAATGGAAATTTCATGAGTTTTTATGACATGTATGATTATTATAAAGACCATATGCGATGTAAATATTTACAAGCCCATACTTATGAAAATGCTTTGAAGCAATTTTCTAAAGACTATAAATCCTATCAAGGATTATTAAAAAATTATAAGAAAAATTCTAATAAATATAATCAACCAAGTATGCCAAGATATAAGCATGCAAACAATCCTATGGATGCTATATTTGCTAAAACGGCTATACGTATAAGAAAAGGAAAATTATTATTATCAATCGGTAAGGAAATGAAAAAAGAAAAGCAGATTAAATCTCTACAAATAGTACTTCCAGAAAAAGTACTAGCTCTGCTAGAAGATAAAAATATAAAAATGATAAAATTCCAGTATAGTATAAAAACAAATGAATTTACGACTTTAGTAATCTATGAAATAGAAGAAAAACAACTTAAAAAAACTGGCGATCTTATGAGTATTGATCTTGGTGTTAAGAACTTAGCAGCCATTACATTTATGCATCAAAAGCATCAATATCTAATTGATGGTAATGTTTTAAAATGTCAAATGGCAACTTATAATAAATGGTTAAAAGAAGCCGTTAGTAAAGAAATGAAAAATACAGGTAGTAAATATTTTAAAGCAACAAAAAAAGTTAGAAAAAAATATAAAGATAAAAAGAATTACATAAAAAACTATATACATCAAGCCAGTCGAAAGATTGTAGAGATGGCAATTGATTCAGATGTCAAAACAATTGTTATTGGTGATTTTAAACATATAAAAAATGAAAATAAGATTAAATATTTTGTTGAAATTCCTCATAGCAAGTTAAAAGAACAGATCGCTTATAAAGCAAAATTAGAAGGCATTGAAGTAGTATTCATTAATGAAGCCTATACTTCAATCGTTTCTTCAATTGATTTAGAAAAAGTGAATCAATCAAATGCAAACAAAAAAAGAAGAATCACAAGAGGCCTATTTAAAACAAGTAAAGGAATAATTAATTCAGATATTAATGGCAGCTTAAATATTTTAAGAAAATATGATGATTATAAGAATATTCCCATGCTAATTAAACTGGTTAGGGATAAGGGGTATCAAGAATATCCTATTAGACTAAAAGTAGTATAGTCTAAGCTGCCATTGTGTTGTGAAATCAAGTTATATTTTGTAATAGAATGGAATGCGACGTAGTCGCAATTTCTTGATTAAATTGTAATGATTTGTAATTTATATAGAGAGGTGACCTATGGAAGAAAAATCAGCAATACTAGTAGGAATTAACATTAATGAGAACGAGCATACTTTTGAAAAATCAATGGATGAGTTAAAAGACTTATGTATTTCTTCTGGTTTGGAAGAGTTCTATGAAATAACACAAAATAGAGATAAATACGATGCAAAATTCTTAATAGGTAAAGGAAAATTAGAAGAGATTAAAACGTTTGTTGATAATCATGCAATTGATTTAGTTGTTTTTAATGATGAACTCAGTGGCAGTCAAATGTCAAATATAATGGAAGCGTTAGATGTTAAAGTAGTCGATCGTCCTGCATTGATTTTAGATATTTTTGCAAAACGTGCCAAAACACGATTAGCCAAACTACAAATTGAACTAGCTCAGTTAAAGTATCGATTGCCACGATTGAAAGGTTTTGGTGAGAGTATGTCGAAGCTAGGCGCTGGTATTGGTACACGTGGCCCTGGGGAACAAAAATTAGAGATGGATCGTCGACGGATCAATGAAAGAATAACAGACATTAAGAAAAAACTAGAGCATATGGAAAGTGTTAGAAGGATACAACGAAAGAAAAGAGTAGAATCAAACATACCTATTGTATCAATGGTTGGTTATTCAAATGTTGGTAAATCAACTTTATTGAATAACCTGGTAAAAACGCCAATTGAAGAAAAACAAGTTTATGTTGACGATATGTTATTTGCGACTTTAGGGACAAATTCTAGATTAATTGAGTTAGATAGTAAGAAGAATTTTATTCTTAATGATACTGTTGGTTTTGTTTCTAAATTACCACATTTTTTAATAGAAGCATTTAAAGCTACTTTAGAAGAAATAACAACTTCTGATTTAATTTTGCATGTTGTAGACATTCAATCAGATAATCTTGAAAATCAAATTAAAGTGACAAATGATATATTGGCGGAGCTTAATTGCGGAGAGATACCAAAATTATTAGTTTATAATAAGGCTGATTTAGTAGAGGCTTCATTTGAAAATTCTGCTAATGAAATTAAGATTTCTGCTTTAAATCGTTTAAATCTAGAATTATTACTCAAGAAAATTGATGAAATAATATACTCTGATATGGTTAATATGACTTTATTATTTCCCTTTGATAAAAGTGATTTAGCGTCTTACATTTTTGACAAGTATGAAATAAATGAAAAAAAATATATTGCTGAAGGGTTATTAGTGAATGTTGATTTAGATGAAGAAGATGTTAATCGGTTTGAGAAGTTTAGAGTAGATGATAAAATTGAGTAAAGGCTATAAAACGATTAAAGGGCCAGTAAGAAGTGAATTTAAAGTGAAAAAATCTAAGTTTATTGGTTATTTATTACCTGTTAAGACAAGAGAAGCAGCAGAGGCGTTCATCGAAAGTATTAATAAAAAACATTATGATGCCAATCACAATGTACCGGTTTATATAATTGGCAATGATTCGGGCATTCAAAAATACTCAGACGATGGTGAGCCTTCAGGTACTGCTGGTATGCCGATGTTAGATTTATTAAAAAATGAAGGGTTTACCAATATTGCTGTTGTTGTAACGAGATATTTCGGTGGTACCAAGCTTGGGACTGGTGGGTTGGTTCGTGCTTATACTAAGAGTTTAAGTTTAGCATTAGAAGGCGCATCTGTACTAGAAAAAAGGGCGTTTGTTTCTAGTGAAATGTTATTAGATTACACATTACATGGTAAATTTATAAATTATATTAAAAATAATGAAGCCATTATATTAAGTGATGAAGTTTTTACTGACCAAGTTCAAATAAAAATGTTTATAAAACCTGAAAAATTTGATAAAATAAAAGATGAGATAAATGATATGTCCGCTGGCGCCATTGAAATAGAAAGTTTAGATCAAAAGTATTTAACTTTTGAAAATGGTTACTACCAAAAGGAAGGATGATTTCATGGAAAAATTAATAAATGAAATGTTAGATCAAAATAAGTGGGCTGTTGTAGGTGCTTCGCGTAATGAGAGTAAATTCGGGTATAGAATTTATAAATTGTTAAAAGATCGTGGATATGATACTGTCCCAATCAATCCTGTCTATAGAGATATTGATGGAGACGCAACTAAATCTGATTTACTGAGTTTAGATGAAAAAGTTGATTGCATAAGTGTTGTGGTTTCGCCAAAAAGAGCGAAAAAAGTAGTTAAAGATGCAATCGAAACAGGCATTGAAAACATTTGGTTTCAACCAGGAACGTATAACTCAGAGATTATTAATCTAGCAAAAGAAGGTAATTTAAATGTTGTTTATGACAATTGTGTGCTTGTAGAATTAGGAAAGAGAGATTAATGGCTGATATAACTATCGAAAAGAAAATTGAAAAAACTGTTGATTGGTTAAGAGCAAAAGTAGAAGAATCGGGTACAAATGGTTTAGTTGTTGGATTATCTGGTGGTATTGATTCATCTGTTTGTGCAGCACTGATGAAAAAAGCTTTTCCAGAAAATTCACTGGGAGTTATTTTACCTTGTAGTTCAAATATAATGGATAAAGAATTTGCGTTAAAACTAGTTGAAAAAATAGAAATTAATCACACGGAGGTTAATCTTTCGGCAGAGCATGAGAGTTTATTCAATAAGATTACTCATAGTCTAAATGACTACAATGTAACTGGCGAACATTTGGCAAATGCAAATCTAAAAGCAAGATTAAGAATGAGTACAATATATGGTATTGCCAACAGTTTAAACTACTTAGTGATTGGTACAGATAATGCAGCAGAGTTAGTAACAGGTTATTTTACAAAGTATGGTGATGGCGGAGTAGATATTATGCCTTTAGCAAATCTAACAAAAGGTGAAGTTTACGAATGGGCAAAAGAGTTAAATGTTCCTAAAGAAATCATTGATCGACAACCTACTGCTGGTTTATGGGAGGGTCAAACGGATGAGAATGAGATGGGAACTACTTATAACATGATTGATCGTTATATTAAAGGTGAAGAAATCCCTGAAGAAGATAAAAAAATC
Organism: Clostridia bacterium; assembly: GCA_035269305.1. Lineage (GTDB taxonomy): Bacteria > Bacillota > Clostridia > Peptostreptococcales > Acidaminobacteraceae > DATFJG01. The sequence continues at coordinate 990 of DATFJG010000074.1, read as the reverse complement.
ATTTTAGAAATGAATAAAAAATCTCAACACAAAAGAGAATTACCATCTGCACCTCCAATTTTTAGAGAGGAGAACTAAATGGGAAGACATATGAAAATTGCTGGTAAGAAATCAAAAGAAGACCAGCGAAGAGGTAAAATATTTGGAAAACTAAGCAAAAAAATATCAGTTGCTGCAAGAAATGGTAGTGACATGCAATTTAATGCTGAATTAGCAACCATTGTTGATGAAGCTAAAGCTATGAATATGCCTAAAGATAACATTGAGAGAGCAATAAAAAAAGGCGCAGGAGAATTAGAAGGTGTTGAGTATTTAGACCTTATGTATGAAGGTTATGGACCTTCTGGTGTTGCAGTTTTAGTAGAAGTTTTAACGGATAATAAAAATCGCGCCGTAGCTGAAATGCGTCATGCATTTGATAAATATGGCGGTAACTTAGGTGAAACAGGTTGTGTCTCTTTTATGTTCGATCATAAAGGTATTCTAGTGATTGCAAATAGTGATTCTATCGATGATGATGAAATCATGATGGAAGCAATAGAAGCTGGTGCAGAAGATATCGATATAGATGAAGAATTTATTGAGATTTATACGACAGTTAATGATTTTGGAACTGTTAAAAATAAGTTTAAAGCCGATGGTTATAAGTTTGAAATGGCTGAGTTGAGATATGTTCCACAAAACATGATTGAATTAACCAAACCAGAAGATCTTGAAAATATGGAAAAGATGATTGATATTCTTGAGGACAATGATGATGTTCAAAAAGTTTATCACAACTGGGAAATAGAATAGAACTAAAAAGATCCAATCAGTATAGATTCTGAATGGATCTTTTTTTAATAATAATTATAAAAATAATTTCTTAATCTTTTTAAATCTAGTAATTAAATAATCTGGTTCATAGTATTTTAGTTCTTTTTTAGTGTTAGCGCCTGTAGCAATAGAGATAATCTTTGCGTTAATATGTCTTGCAGTTGCAATATCTAA
>DATFJG010000073.1:0-8605 GCA_035269305.1 Clostridia bacterium | reverse complement strand
TGGTTCAATCACTATGTATAAGAAAAAAGATTTTTTCTTTGGATTAGTTTTCTTATGGGCCTATACAGGTATTTTACTGAAACATCTTCAGAAAAGTGGTTTTAATGGTAACTATCTCACCATCATAATCACTGTTATGGTTAGTATACTCATTTTACTATATGTAGAGTACAATATTTATCAAGCAAAAAAAGACAGTGGTTAAAAGTAAAAAAGTAGAGTTTTCTTATTTGAGAACTCTACTTTTTCTATTAAGCAACAACACTTCTTTTTTTATCATACTTTTCATATGTTTTATTCTCCATTATCCTTTTGAGAGCCATTACTACATCAAATACTTCTTCATAAGAAATATACAGTGGTACTGGCGCTAAACGGATCACATTGGGGTTTCTAAAATCAGGAACGATGCCTTCATCTTTCAATGCTTCATTAATACGTACTGCTTCTTCATGAATTAAAGCCACATGTCCCCCACGTCTTGAAGACTCTCTAGGACTACCGACTTCAAAACCATAAGTCGTTAAGTATTCATCAATTAAATATATAAAGTAATCAGTGATTTGGATAGATTTTTCTCTTACCCGATCAATTCCTGCTTCTTTAAAAATTTCTAAAGATCCTTCTAAAGGTGCCATACTCAGTAAGTTAGGGGTTCCAATTTCTAAGCCACTAGCATCGTTTGATGGTGTTAAATGATCTTCTAAATCAAACTGCTTCTCTTTCGTTGAACCAAACCATCCAGCTAAACCTACAGGTTTATTAAAATGTTTTTTATTTAAGTAGAGGCCAGATGCACCACCTGGACCATTGTTTAAGTACTTATAATTGGACCACATTGCAAAATCTACACCATGATCTGATAATTGATGGTTTACTACACCGGCAGAATGGCTACAGTCAAATCCAATAATAATATCTTTTTCATGGGCTTTTTTTGTTAACTTTTCAATATCAAGTAACTGTCCGCTTCGATAAAGGACTGCTGGTAATAGAATCAAAGCCACATCATCAGTCATCTCTTTAATTATTTCATCTTCATCTAAAGTTTTACCATCCCTACTCTCAACAACTTTTAAATGTGTTTCTAGATTTTTTCCCTGTAATTCTAGAAAACTTTCAATTGCATAGCGATCAGTAGGAAAGTTTAAATTATCAATTAAAATTTTATACCGCTTCTTTGTTGGTTCATACATAGTACTTATCAAGTTATGAATATTAATAGTTGTCGATGCATGGACTGTTACTTCTTCTGGAGAAGCGCCGACTAAAGGAGCTAATCCCTTTGAAAGCTCTTCTGAATAGTAATACCATGGTTTTTCGGCTCCTAACCAGCCTCTAATACCTAAAGTTTTCCACTCTTCTAACATTCGATGAATTGCTCGTTCAGCTGGCTTTGACATAAGTCCTAATGAATTACCATCCATGTATATTTCTCCTGGATTTAAATAAAACTTTTCTCTGAAATCACTCAAAGCATCTTGTTCATCAAGTTTTTTTGCATATGCCCGATCACTCTTAAACATACTTACACTCCTTTTTACTTAGTTCCCTAACTAAACCCTTAAAAAAATTATATTTTTTTATTCATTTCTTTTAAATAGTTTAGTATTTCTGTTTTCTTCTCTTTTGGTATATGCTTAGTAGTTTCTTCTTCAAAACTCATAACAATTTTATATGTTTTTTCCCAAACATCGTGACCTAACTTAGTTAAACCAACCAATCGAATGCGCCCATCATAAGCGGCAACCTTTTTTTCTACAAAGCCTTTCTCTTCTAATAAATCTAGTAATCCACTTAAAGTTGAAGCTTTCACAACAATATCCTCTAAAATATTTTTTTGAGATAAATCCCCTCTTTTTGCAATACAATTAATTACTCTAAACTGCGCATAGGATAAATTAAACGCCTTCATCTTTTCATTTAACGCTACAGTCGTTTTTCTTGCAATTTCTTGTACATAATAACCAATATGTGAACTAAACTCTTTCATATTTATTTAGCCTCCTAACTAAATTATAACAGAAAATTCTGAAAAATCAATAAAAACTAGTTATTTTTTTAAGACTCACGATGGTGTTTTTGGCTATATTTTTCTTTATACATTTCTTGATCCCCTCTATGAATCAACTCTTTTGGTGAGTAATCCGTCTCTGAATCATAAAATGCATAACCACTAGCAATATTAAAAGGGAAATCAAAATTTGAATTTATTTCATTAATTGCCTTTTTAAATTCTTGAAGTCTTTCTTCTAGAACTTTTTCATCTTCAATTTTTAATAGACAAGCAAACTCATCCCCACCAATACGGTAACAATTTCCAAAGGAATTAAAATATTCTTCAATACAATTATATGCTGCAATAATTCCTTGATCCCCATAAATATGACCGAACTCATCATTAATTTTCTTTAGATTATTTAGATCAAATATTATAAAACATAACTCGTTTAACAAATATTTATTCATAAATAAGTACTCAATTTCTTTTTGAAAAGCCATTCTATTTTTAGCCCCAGTCAATGAATCCTTATAAGCTAATTCTTTATACACTTCAGATCTATAACTTTTTTCCATGTGATCAATATAAGCTTTAATACTACCGTAGCCAATGATTCCTATAAAAAGTATTGCACCTATACGAACGAACAATGAAACCGTCTGTATACCAAATACATAGAATTTAATCAATTCTAATGCGCTAAAAACTGTGAGAGCAAATATACCTAAAGTAAAATATTTTAAATTTTTTTCTTTTTTCTTCCAGATGCTCTTGTATGAAATATAAAAAGAATAAAGGATTAATAAACTGATTAATAAATGTGTTATTCCCATGGTTTCAAAAAATTCTTTTATTCCTAATAATTGCATGGTAATAACCAATAAGGTATTTATAATAAAAGCAGTAATAAAAAAATCAAATATTTTATTTTCCTCATTTATTATGCTTTTAATATATATAATTAAGGGAATACTCACTAAAGATAGTGAAACATATGCTAAGCTTCCAATGATTACTTCATTCGCTGTGAAAAATTGAAGCATCTTTGTTTCTGATAACATCCAAAATGACAATAGTATTGAAAACAATCCTATTGAAAAAACACTTTGTCGGGTCTGTTCGGAAAAATTAAAAGAGAACATAACTAGAATAATGCCTAGAAATAAAATCATTAAATCTGTAATAACAATAAATGCATTTTCCTTAATCAAATATAAAACTAAATCACCACGATTACCGTAAAGTACAGGATTCAAAGTGCCGTGCATTGATTCAAAGGGAGAAAAATACACTAAAGTCAAATCTTTAGCATTTGATTCCCGCGGTAAAGATACCAAGTGCCATGTACTCGCTAAAGGTCTATTAAGTAATGAGTTTCTTTTGCGCAAACTTCTATAAATCTCATCATTATCAAGTAGCACTTGTACATTGGCTAATGAGCTTCTAATCAGAAGTGTTTGTTCCTCTTTAAAACTTTCATTAAGATTTTTCTCAATAACCACTGGATTGTCTTCCCCCACACTAATTTCCTCAGGCAGATCAACTTTATCATTACTTAAAGAATTTTTATTTATCCAATCCTTATTTAGATCTTTTATAACCCCTTGAGATAATGACGCTTGATTCATTCCTAATGTTAATGATAGGCTAAAAAAGCCTATCATTATAAAAATAATAAATATATATACTTTATGAACCCATTTTTTCTCTAGCAGCATAATGCCTCCAAACAACTAAATTATCTATTAGAAAGATTCATCCAAAAATTTCTTTTCTCTCTTGGTGGTAATGATGAGGACCCTTTACCCCTTAAAGTAACTTCACTAGGTTCTAAATCCTCTTCTCTTGCAATAATTTCTTTTACTTTAGGACCACAGAAATGTCCTTGACAAGGCCCCATACCTGCTCGTGTTCTTCTTTTAACAGCATCTAGAGAATCAATAGAGATGCCTCGATGAATAGCATCAATAATTTCAGCTTCTGTTACACTTTCACATCTACATATAATATTTTTATCTGGATTGTCATGGCCGATAATGCCATCAAAGTCTTCGTCTTTCTTTACTATGATTGCCTTTCTTGTTGGGTCGAAATTTTTCTTTTTAGCAAGCTTTCCTTCTATTTTTTCAACCATTTCAACAACATACTTAGCAATCGCTGGACTTGAGGTTAATCCAGGTGATTCAATACCTGCCACATTAATAAATCTCTCTATGGTACTTTCTTCAATGATAAAATCATGAATATTACTCGTAGCCCTTACACCTGAAAATGATCTTAAGGTATATTTCAAATCAAATTTGTCCACTGTTTTTCTAGCTGTATTAACAATATACTTTAAGTTCTCTAAATTAGTACCAACAGCCATGGGATCTTGAATTTCTTGAGCATTTGGCCCTAACATTAAATTACCATGGACTGTTCGTGTCACTAAAATTCCTTTACCTTTTTTAGATGGTGCTTGAAACAATACATTATTAGCTAAGTAACCTTGGTTTTTATTAAGCACTACATATTCCCCTCTTCTAGGGATAATATAGAAATCATCTAATCCAATCATATTTGCTATTTTATCACTATAGGTGCCAGCACAGTTAATAATGTATCGACTCTCATAAGTATTCTCTCGATTATGTCCCCAATCATTCGTCTTTATAGTGAAGATTTCATTCTCTTTATTAATAGAAATTACTTCCTCTTTTAGATTTAAGGTGACACCATTATGAATTGCATTTTCTGCCAATGCAATCGTTAACTCATAAGGACTTGTAATACCTGCTGTTTTACAATAAAGTGCTTTTTTTACTTCAGTATTCACATGTGGCTCCATCTTTAAAATTTCTTCCTGATCAATTATTTCAAGATCCTCTATACCGTTTTTAATCCCATTTTCTTTTAACGTTTCTAGGGCTTCCACTTCACTGTCATCAAAGGCCAGAACTAAACTTCCACATTCTTCATAACCGAAGTTTAGTTCTTCATTAAGCTTTTCAAACATTCGGTTCCCTTTTCTCGAAAAATGCCCTTTATTTGTACCATGTTTTGCATCATATCCACCATGAACAATGCCACTGTTCGCCTTAGAAGCGCCTTGACTCACATCATTCTCTTTTTCTAAGACTAAAACATCCAAATCATATCTTGATAACTCTCTCGCGATACTTGTACCAATAACGCCAGCACCTATAATTATAATATCGTACATATCCGCCCCATTTCTATATACATTCACTTCATTGACTGTATATATTCTATACCCAAATAATTCTGTATTATTGAACTTTATTCTAAGAATTTCTGAAATTCCAGTGTATAACCATTTGGATCTTCAATGAAAAAATGATAAATGTTAAACTTTTCATTGGTTTTAGGGGCTTCATTAATAGTTAATCCTTTATCTTTTAGTATCTCATAGGTATCATCCACAGAGTCACAAAGAAACGTTACAATAGGACTTTTTTCTTTAACCGTTGGCTGAATATGTTCACAAAATCCAATACTCGCCCCTTCAGTTATCTGATAAATCTTACAGACCTTTTGGTCTTTTATTAACTCTAATCCAATGATCTTTTGATAGAATACATCAGTTTTTTCTAAGTCATTTGTACCTAAGAAAATTATTGATCCAGTATACATTTTATCACTCCGTTAAAGAATTACGAATAATTCTATTCTTCTAAAAGGCCTTCAATAAAGGCTTCAACTAATACACCATCAAATTGTTTATTACTACAAGCTCTTAACTCAATTATTGATTCATCTTTAGTCATTGGGGTACTTTTATAGACGCGTTTACTTGTCATAGCATCGTATGCATCTGCAATGCAAACAATTCGAGCAAGTAAAGGAATATCATTGCCTGCTAAGCCATTAGGATATCCATTACCATCACATCTCTCATGGTGATATAAAACTATATCCTTGACCTTACCCATCTTTGGTAGATCCTTAATTAAATCATATCCAAAGTCACAGTGCTTCTTAATTAGATTATATTCCCCTTCAGTTAATTTTTCTGGTTTAGTTAGAATTCTTTCTGGAATGCTTAATTTACCTATATCATGAAGCACACTACCAGTACTTAACTGTTCTAAATCATCCTTTCCTAAATTTATCTTCTCTCCTATCATTAAAGCATAATACCTTACACGGTCACAGTGATTCCCTGTATAAGTATCTTTTGCTTCAATTGTTCGAGCTAACAATAAGACAGTACTCAAATAGTTTTCTTCTAGTTGATCATTCAATTTTAATATTTCTTCTTCTCTTATCTCAACTTCTTGAATCATATTTTCAAAGTTATTGGATAGCACCTGAAACTCAAAATAAGGATAATCTGGCACTTCACTTGTATATTCTCCTTGTGATACCTTTTTAGTAATACCTATAAAATCTGACAAAATATGATCCACTTCTTTTAAATTATAGTTCAAGGCATAAAAAGTTATCATTAAAATAATAATTAATGCAGCGGAAAATATTAATAAGGTCATAACTATTGGTTGAAGCATATCATTTAAATCTTGATACAATATTATTGTCCAACCCATTGATTCAATTCTTTGAAACTGAATAATACTCAGATTGTTATTATGAGATAATATCTCTCCGCTAGAAATTTCTCCCACTCGAAGCTTATTAAAGTTTTCGTTAACTCGTCTTTCCTCTACATAATTATCTTCTGGATATAAGATATAATTTCCATTTTCATCTAAAATAGCGTAAACAGATTCTTTAAAATCTATACTCTGAAAAGCATTCCTTAGAGCTGATAAGTTTAAATAACCTACTAAATAGCTACTATCTCTAGTTTTCAAAGTGATTGGCATGGTTATACTTTTATTGATTGGATCAATAAAGGTGCTACCGTAATGGATCGATTGTAGATTCTTATATTTCGAGTGAGTATAAACCGGATTCCGACTATAATCAATGCCAATGATTGATTCATCCTTTGGAAAAGTATGCTCTACAACACCATCACTATTTAGAAGTTCAACTCGATTAATATAGTTAAATCTTTTAATAATGAAATTTATCTCATCATGTGAGGTTTCAAAAGATTTTGTACTTGAAATACTTTGTTCAATTAATTTCAGTTCCTGTTCTGGATGCATTAAAAAATGGTTAACTTGTTGTGACATGACTGTTAAAAATCGTCTGTTTTGTTGAATATAATCTTCTTTATTTGAATGGTATAAAAAATAACTTGTCACTACAGAAACAATTATAAATAATAGTAAAATATATATACTTGTTTTTTTCATGAGCTCTGTTTTAAGTTTTTGAGTTTTCAAAACAACGCCTCCTATTAGTTTTAATATTTTGGAACAAATCTACCATTAACTACTTCATAAATTAAGTATTTTCTTTTACTATCGCCATATTCATCTACTATTATCGGATCTTCTAATCCATCAAATTTTTCTATTGAATAAATTGATTCTTTAACATTTTGGGCAGTTAAATCATCAGTGGCCTTTATCCCTTCTATTAAAATATTAAAAGCATCATAAGTCATAATCGAAATAAAAGATGGCTCATATGAAAACCTTTCATAAAAAGAATTACCGAAAATTAACTGATTTGGCGTTGGTTCTGGGGATCTATAAACCCCAATAAGATTCATACCTTCAATGGTTTCTCCACCAAAATATATTAAGTCTTGAGTCATTGACCAGCTAACAGAATAAAGGTCTGGTTTTGCATCTACTTGACTGACCTTTTGAGAAATAAATGCTGTATCTGTGGCTTGAGAAATCATCAATATTCCTTCAGTCTTATCCATATCAATAGCTGAAAAAGATTCTTCTATGTTATCTTTTGTTGAGTCAAAAGGGATCAAATCAATGGTATCAATAATTGATTCTCCATTATTTATTATTAACTCAGATAAATACTCCGTATATTCTTTATTGCTTAAATCATATATAATAGTTAAATGTTTGTATTCTTTTGGAGTAACGAAGTTTAGAAAAGTCTCACTCTGGGCACCTACTAAAGGGCAAACCCGTATAAAATTATCATCGATTCCCGTTAACAGGTTAGTACTCATCGAAGGAGAAACAAAGAGCAATTCAGAATCCTTAAAATCCAATACAGCGTCGGATAAATTACTCGTCATTGGTCCAATGACAAACTGAACACCTTCTGATTTAAATGCATCATATTTTTCTAATGAGGTTTCATAGTTTCCTTTATCATCTTTAACGATTAACTCAAGTAGTCTACCATTAATGCCACCTTCTGAGTTTATTCTTTCAACACCTATTGTTATAGCATTTCTTGCATCAATTGAAAGCTGCGATTGTTTTGAAGTGAGACTCCCAATGAATCCTATCTTTATAGGTTCTTTTTTACAACCATTAAGTAAGGTTGGCATAATTATTAATACTAGGATTATAATTATTACTTTTCTATTATTTTTATAAGTCATATCTTCATCTCCTAATAAACACTGTGTTTACATAATAATATACCGAATATTCATAAATTTCAATACACATTAATATTTATAGTATCTAATTACCCTCTAGTATTTCCTTAATAGATTTGCTTTTTATATTTCTATATGCTATACTCAAATTGAACGATCGTTCATTT
>DATFJG010000072.1:0-6112 GCA_035269305.1 Clostridia bacterium | reverse complement strand
AAATAGATCACGGATTGACAAACCCGGATATATATAAGTTGTTAAAAAATGGAGTCAAAATATATAAGAACAAAATATTGGATAATGGAAAGAAGTTAAATTATTAAACTTTTTTAAAGAAGTGTAACCGTGAAACCTTATGGTCCATCTGAATTCAGAGGTATTATTTTTTTGCGGTTACACTTTATTAAAGAGAAGTGTAACCAGCAAGTTAAATTGTCTTAATAATTAAATTATGTTTTATAATTAAAATTACAAATAATACAAATACATCTGAGAATAATATGCTTTAAAGGTATTATAGGAGTCTAATTACCCTAGCAGAATGAAAAGTTTTGACATTAATATTGCTTTGAAGTGGGATAGCAGTCGTTTAAAAAGTTATTATTTAGATATAACAGTTTAAAAATATTTTAAAATCCTTACACCCTTACACCGACCTTACAGTCGAGAAGATTACAGTGTAAGGCTGTAATTACTAGAGCCCCAAAGGTTTTCAGAAAAGCCTTACACTCTTACACTGATAATTTAAAAACTAGTTTAAAAATAATTATACTATAAAGGTTTCTTATTAAGAGTGTAAGGATAGAAGGGGCTTCCTGAAAGCCTTGTTATTATTAGGTTTTAAGCCTTACATTCTTAAATATTTAAGTGTAAGGATTTGGTCTAGAGTGTAAGGTTTTTTATATTAAGTATTACATATATGATTTTTTAAAGAAAAACATTAAATTTTATTTTATATATAAAGCAGGAGAAATATGTATATTAAAGAAATTAAGATACAATATGATTTTGCTAGGAGGCTATTAAATGGCTAAATATACAAATTCTCTTAAGAGTTATGAGATATTTGATGATTTTATGAATAATTGTTTAGTTGAAGATAGAAGCTTACTATGGCCGGAAAAAGAAGCTTGGACTTTAGATAATTTACACAAGATAAAAGAAAATTTTATTGATAATCCAATTATTGGAGGAGAATTTTGGGATAAAATATTTAAACAATTTTCTACATTAGATGATGGTTGTTGGAGGATTTTAGCTGATGCTTTTTTGATTTATACCTTACCTTCTACTTATATGAACCCAGAGAAAAAGTTTGAATACATAGATAAAATATGTAAAAAGAAAGGATTTGATTTGCCTGTTTTTACAGATGAAAAATGGGATGTTTTAAATCAAGGCTTTACAAGGACTGCTATGAGATATCACCAAAAATATAGACAATTATGGTTAATATTTTTATTTGCTATAGAAATCAAGAAAAGAGAAGATAGGAAAAAGATCATAAGAAATGATGTTAAAGTTCGAGAAATTCTTTATAAAGTTACAGAAGAGGAAATTAAAGATAAAAGAGACAGGTCTTATGGTATGATAAATGCGATATTACATTTGGGGTATCCAGAAAAATATGAAAGAATAATAAGCAAAACACATAAACAAAATATAGTAAATGAATTTAATAATCTTATTGATAGAGAAATAAAAGAAGAGGGAAATATTGACGATAAATTATATTCAATAAGAACTAGTTTAGAACAAGAATATAAAGATAAAGAGTTTGATTTTTACCTACAAAGCGTCAAAGAAAAATGGCAAGAAAAAAAAGATGAAAGAAAAAAAGAAGATGAAAATTATATAAATGCAGAAGATCCGACTCTTGATAATTTAGTTAGAACACTTAGAAGGCATAAACAGATAATATTATATGGTCCACCTGGTACTGGGAAAACTTATTATGCTGAAAAATTGGCCAAAGAAGTTTTGGCACAAGATAACTTTGATAAAGATTATAACGAATTAAATAAAAAAGAGCGACAACAATTGAAAATTGGATTTACACCAGATGAAAATAGTAATAAGAATAATTATCTGCGATTTTGTACCTTCCATCCAGCTTATGGGTATGAGGAATTTATCGAGGGATATAGACCTTATATAACAGAAGAAGGCAGACCAGCTTATAAATTAAAAAATGGAATATTTAAAAGAATGTGTAAAGAAGCTGAAGAGAATAAGGATAAAACTTTTATATTGATAATAGATGAAATAAACAGAGGAGATATACCAAGAATATTTGGTGAATTAATAACATTAATAGAAACCGGAAAGCGTTGGCAATTAGATAAGGATTATCCTGATACAGCTGTCATTTTGCCAGCTTCAGAAGAAGTGTTTGCAGTACCGGATAATATTATATTAATTGGAACGATGAATACAGCTGATCAAAGTATAGCCTTATTAGATGTTGCTTTGAGAAGAAGATTTGGTTTTAGGGAATTATTACCTGAATCAGATATTCTAAAAAATAGGAATATCTCTGGCATCAATTTGGCAGATTGGTTAAATGTTTTAAACAAGCGAATATCTAAAAATGTTGGTAGAAATTTACAAGTAGGCCATTCTTATTTAATGAAAAATGATAAACCTATTAAAAACGAAGACCAGTTGCTGGCAGCTGTCAGAGATGAAATTTTACCTCTTTTACAGGAATATTGCTATGACGACTATTCTGCTTTGAAAGAAATATTAGGGCCAAAAATTGTTAAAGTAGAACAAGGTGGATTTGATCCGGAAATATTTACTTCTAAAGGGTCAGATATAATAATAGAAGCCATGAAAGATATGATAAGTGGAGTTGAGTAAATTGGATGACTTAAAGACTATCTATACCTCTGAATGGTCTATTCTAAAGCCTGCCAAAATAAGAATGATGTATGGGAATATTCAAATAGATTATGAAGATTATAATTTGATAAATGAACTGGAAGAACAGCGGAAATTAAAGGTTAAACAATTTTCAGAGGGAATGGAAATAGAAACATATTCTTATGTTGGAGTAATAAGATTTAGCAATTTTCAAGTGATTATAAAACCTAAAATAGATGATATATGTTTAGCCAAAATGATTTCTTATTCCTATAATTTAGATTTAGAAAATATTAGATACTATGATTTTACGGTAAGTTTAGATACAGAGAGGGCAGCCATTACTGATGTAATAGCTCTGCTTTATATAAAAGAAGTAGAAAAGATAATTTTAAAAGGTTTAGCGAATCGTTATAAACAAAAAGAGGAAGACTTATCTTCTTGTAGAGGGAAAATTGTTTTTAATGATTTAGCAAAGAAATCAACTGCAGACCTGACTTTGCCTTGCCGGTATGGAGAATTAACCACAGATATTGCTGAAAACAGATTAATATATTCTACTCTCGAATTTTTAAAAAAACATATATCGTCAAGCAGAATATCTAGAAAAATTAATATATTAAGTGAAAAACTTTCTGATAAGGTATCTTATCAAAAGATGAATAAAACACTTTTTCAAAAAGTAAACAAAGAAAGTAATCGACTAACAAAACACTATGAAAAGGTTATTAAGTTATCAAAATTTATTTATGAAAATCAGGATTTTAGTCTAATATCTAGAAAGATGGGGTTTAGTTCTTTTCTTATTGACATGAATGAGTTATTTGAGAAGTTTTTATATAGATTGTTTGAAGTCACTTTTCAATATCAATTAGATATAAAATACCAGAATTCATTAAAAAATAATTATATTGCATCTGACGGTCAAAACCGCAGCTTGATACCAGATTATCAATTCTATAAAGATAATGTATTAATTGGAATAGCTGATGCAAAATATAAAGATTATCAAAAAAAGAAAGTTTCTTCGGGAGATTTGTATCAATTAACTGCTTATGCAGTAGCAAATACGAATAGTATAAATAATATAATGCTTTTCTATCCATTAAGAGAAAATCAACAAATAGAAGAGTATTCTCTTTATAGCTATTTGATTGAAGATGATATTAACATTATTAATATTGGAATATCAATTGAAAATTGCTTAGAAGACTTGAAAAGTAGTCAATATTATTTGAATAATATTATAGGAAAATTTATGAGGTGATCTTATGAAAGCATCAGACTTTTTTGAACTCTCTGAAACAGAGATTAAAAATACAAAAGTTCATTTTGCTACAGGTGATGGTAATAATGAAGAAGCCCTAACTGAGTTTCTAAAAGCTGGGTTTAAAGACTGGCAGGAATGGCAAGGACTAAAAAACTTTTCTCGCAAATACATATTATCGTTAATTTATATAAATCCTAATGAATGGTTATTTGGAGGCGTATATGAGGTTTTGGGATACGAACAAAAAGAAGATGGCAAGGGCTCACATTATAAATACTCTACTAGACTAACAAATAAAGGCAAAGATTGGATAGGCAGATTAATAATAAGATACCAGAAAAAGTTTAGAATATCATATGCTTTTTGTGAGAAGTATATTAGTGATTTTGAAATTATAGAATTGCGAAGAAATAGGTATGAAACAATTGATTTTCCGGGTTATGAAAATGTGTCTATTGATTTTGATGATTTGAGATTAATAATAGAAACTGGGAATATAAGTTGGAAGTCAGCATTATCCAATGTTCAAGGAATATATCTAATTACAGACAATCAAAATGGGAAATTGTATGTTGGGAGTGCATATGGAGAAGATAACTTTTGGCAGAGATGTAGAGAGTATATAAAAACAGGCCATGGTTACAATAAAGAATTAATTAAATTGAAGGCAGAAAATAATGAAGAATATTTTAATAATTTAACATTTTCAATATTAGAAATTTTTAAGAACACAACTGATGCAGATGAGATTTTAAAAAGAGAGAGTTATTGGAAAAAAATACTTGCAAGTAGAGAATATGGTTACAACAGTAACTAGAGTCAGTTTAATAACTACAAAATATTGTGAGTAAAATTAATTGATATATTTGATTTATCTTTAAATTTAATAAGAGAAATATTAAAAAGAGCCCTGCATCAAAGTGAGCAGATGGCTCTTTTTTACTAGGAATAGAGCTCACTAATTAGATCCTAATGATTTTTCTTGATGATCAAAGAGCTTTAATTATTGTTATAACAGCAATCTTGATAAAATCATAACGATATAATACTTATTTTGAAAGACTATTTATATATTTTAAAATTATTATCTACTTTATTAAAACCATCGTTATATCGTTAGGAATTATTACAAACTATTGGGAGAGTGAGAGTTTCAGCCTAACGATCTTTAATTCTCGACCGTTAGCTCAGCGTTAGAATCTTTAGGATTTTCTAATTTTTTAATAGAAAATGAAATTTTGATAACTTATTAGCCTGAAAATGGAAATTTAATATTAAAAACTTTGGATTAGAAAGTTAAAATAAGTGGAGAAAATGCAATATGAAATTTGGAATTAGAAATTTATTTTAAATTCATAATTTCTTCAAACTTTTTATTTATAATTAAGATATAATAAAAAGGAGATGATCAAGAAATGCAAAGAATATTTGATAGAAAGAGAATATGGATTTTAATTTTAACTATGATAGCAGTTTTATTAATAGGAACAATTGGTGCTTTGGCATCAGATAATTATGGAGCTTTGGGTGCAAAACAGGATGAAGATTATACTTTAGAAGAGATGTTGATATATGCAATTCAAGACGAATACCTTGCAAGAGCAGAATATGAGTTAATAATGAATGAATTTGGAGAACAGCGTCCTTTTAGTAATATCATTAGGTCAGAAGAATACCACATTGAATTATTAAAGCCATTATTTGAAAAATACAATGTTTCAATTCCTGAAGATAATTCAAGAGAGTATGTAGTCTTACCTGAAGACATAAAAGCAGCATTAAAGACTGGTGTAAAAGCTGAGGTCGAAAATATTGCGATGTATGAAAAGTTTTTAGAAGAAAATATTCCAGATGATATAGCAAATGTATTTGAGGAACTAAAAAGAGGTTCAGAAAATCACTT
Organism: Clostridia bacterium; assembly: GCA_035269305.1. Classification (GTDB taxonomy): domain Bacteria; phylum Bacillota; class Clostridia; order Peptostreptococcales; family Acidaminobacteraceae; genus DATFJG01. The sequence goes on along the minus strand of DATFJG010000072.1, from coordinate 290 downwards.
GAGAGCTTTTGAAAATGGTCTAGAAAGAAATGGTGGTTTTGGACAAGGTTATAAAGGATAAAAAGGAACTTTTAAAATTTCATATGAGAAATATTAAAAAGAGCCCTGCATCAAAGTGAGCAGATGGCTCTTTTTTAAGTTTAAAATTCCATAAAAAATATAGGAGTCAGTATTTTATTGAAATATGATAACTTAACCTTTGGGGGGTTAAGGATTTTATTATTTATTAAGTAGAATCAATAAATATACTGGCTCCAATAATTATTATTCTAAATTTTTTACTAGACTCC
>DATFJG010000071.1:0-19690 GCA_035269305.1 Clostridia bacterium | reverse complement strand
CATACAATCACTTATCTCCTCACTCTTAATTGAAAAAAGATTTTTCATTTAAATTTTCGTCGATTAATCACTAAATCTGTCACTACTAATCTCTCATCCGTAGTGGTTTTAATGATTTTCTCAGCTACCCATTCCGGCTCCATGAAAGTATCAAATGCGTAGCCAGAATCTATATCATTCCAAAATTCAGTGTTCATACCTCCAGGACAACAGATGATAACATCAATATTTGTTCCTTTCATTTCATCTCTAACAGATTCAAGGAAACCTCTCGCCCCCCATTTAGCGCTGTTATAAACAGATTCCATTTTCTTACCAACTAAAGCAGCTGTTGATAAAATATTAACTATTCTTGAATAAGTTCCATTGTTCTTCGTTAAACTAATAAACCTTGAAGTCATTAGCATAAGACCAATAAGATTTGAGTTAAAAACTTGATTAATCTCTTTCCTACTAATGTTTTCTACATTTCCATAAAATCCTTTACCCGCATTATTGTAAAGATAATTAACCTTGATCTTCTTAGCAGTCAAGTCATCAAAAAACTGATCTACTTGGGATTCATCTGATATATCTAAGCTATAATCAATAACTACACTATTGCCATTCATTTCACTCAACTTATTTTGCGCCTTTTTTAATTTTTCTTTGTTGCGACCAATAATGATTATATTTTTACCTTCTGCTACTAAAAACTTTGATAACTCAAAGCCTAAACCTGAACTGCCTCCAGTTACGATTGTATAATTATTATTTTCTCTCATTTTATTATCCTTTCTAATAAATTCTACGTTTATTTATTTAAAATATAATAATGGCCATTTTAATTACTTCTCATTATATCATTTCTATCTTTAATTGACTTTGCGAAACAAATAATTTTCAGCTTTGTGAATATATTTAGGCCCTTTCATTTTCTTCTTGACTTTATCTAAATTTACAGTTCTTTCTTTAGATAGAGTAAAATATTTATCTAAACCTGTCTCAATAATCCTATAAGAATGATCAATGACTCCTATCAATTTATAATCCGTATCAAATCGAGCTAAAGTCGCATCTCCATGACTATCATTACAAAGTAAAATCCCCCCAGTTTTCAAGTACTCTTTAGTCCCTTGGCCAACAAAGCCAGCATATTGGGATATTATAAGATCCACAGGTTCAATATTCAATGGTTTTCTGTAGTCTATAGCTTTAAAAACTAGGTTACACTGTTCTTTATAGTATTTATTCTTTTCAATATAATCTTTAATCACATCAATATGCTTAAAAAAGCTGATAGTTCCTTTAAAATTATCTACATAAATCACTTTTGAAATCAAAAAAGACGGTTCAATATCAACATGACTTCCCGGGTATAAAATGGATTCAACATTATATTTCTCGATCACATTTTTATAGAGTTCTCTTCGATTACCAATTTTGTTCCTATAGTCTTCAAATATTTTAATAATGTTTTCTTCTTTCAATATTAGCCTCCATTTTTATTAAAACTTCTGTTTATTCTATTTTCTTTAAAATAATTATATGAAACTCTGAATTGGCTTCTGGATAATCAGTATAAGTATCATGAATAACTTCCCAATGAACTGGTAATTTATTTAGTATATTTTTTAGATGCTTTTCTCTTTTGAGGCCTTTTAACATACAGTTTATAAGTATACCACCAACTTTTAATTCAGTTGCGACTCTTTTAATAAGATTAGTTTCTTTTGTTATATCATTCTTATAAAAATGTACCATTGAATCCAGTAGAACAACATCATAGGCGTCAGTTATTGGATACTCATATATATCTGATATCTCCCCAATTACATTCAAGTTTTCTTCTTTAGCCTTTTGGTTCATTTGACGAATGCCAACTTTAGAGATGTCAATACCTTTGACTTGATAACCCAACCTGCCTAAAAACAATGCGTCCCTTCCTTGACCGCAACCTAAATCTAATACTTTATAATTTTTATCATACGCTTTAAAAAACTCTACAAGTTTAGGATATGTACTCCCAAAATAGTTTGTTTCTTTATAATGTTTATCATAAATTGTTTTTCTCATGGTTTTCTCCTTTATGATTATTATTTTCTTTGAATGAGAATCTGAATTTCATAAATAAATGTTCCCTCCGCTGAGAAAAATGACAGTTCAGGGTGCTCAATCTCAATTACTCGATGATCCTTTATTTTGTAATTATTCTCTTTTAAATATTCATCTACTTCTATTTTTAGAAATCTTAGTCCTGCAAAATCTTCTCTTTTAAACTCATAAAAAACAGATAGATACTCCCCAGATGAGAAGGTGGTATAAGAAATATTGTTACCTTCTTGCTTACTAATCTTGCCTTCTTTTAATACTTCAAAGCAAATTTTTGAAGATATTTGATTCCCTAAATTCAGGTCTTCATAGTCATAAAGTATATGCAATGATTTTTCAGAATAATGCATTCCTTTAATAACACTTTTATACTTCTCAAAGTATTTTTTTGGAGATGACATGATGTTTGAATCTATAGAACTGATCGCATAGAAGACCCGCTCAGAAATATGCTTAATTTCAAAAGTGTAGTTCAACTCTTTACTACTGACTAACTTTAATAATTGATCAACATTTTGGGAGGTTTCTTCTAAATTTTTGATTTTAACTTTTAGTTCTTCTTGATGTTTAGTTAGTAAATCAATATATTCTTTCTCAGATATTTCTTCTGCCATAATCTTTTGAATTGATTCAATAGAAATCCCTAAACTCCTAAATAAAAATATCTGTCTTAATTTTTGTAAATCAAAAAAATCATAGTATCTATAATTATTCTCCTGAATATCTGGGTTAATTAAGCCTTTCTGCTCATAATATCTTAGGGTTTCAGAAGTTGTATTGAAGAGTTTATTTACCTCACTTTTTATCAACTTATCTCGATGCATAAAGACTCCTTTCATGATTCATATAGTTCTAATGTACTTAAATCTATTCGTTGCATAAATATTTTAACACTAATAATCATCAATATATCAGACACCATATAACCTAGTGCAACACCAATAGGCCCAAAGAGTCGAATAAAACTAAAGGTCAACACCGGAATTAAGACGAGTGTTCTGAAGATAGAAATTGCTGATGACTCTAACGGTCTATTAATAGCCGTAAAAAACATACTCATTTGCAAAGGGTAATTCGACAATATAGTTGAAAAACCGATTGTTATATAGAAGAATCTTGCGAACTCAATGGTAGTTGTGTTTCTAATAAACATTGATAATAAATCATCTATAATAAATATACCCAAGAGATAAGCTATCAATCCATAGATTGCTGTCTTTTTAACGGAATGCTCAATTAGTTTTCTTAGTGTCTCATACTTTTTCTGTCCCATTTTTTTAGAAAGAATTGGTTGCAGTCCATAAGAAGCACCCATATAAATACTATAAAATATTGTGAATATTATTGTTGTTGTCGCATAAGCTTCAAAATGCTCTGGAGATAAATATCGTATAAAAGCTATATTTATTACGTAAATCATTACCGATTCTACAATTGTCATAGCAAAATCACTAAAACCATTATACATTATTCTAAAAGTTATCTTAAAACTAAAAGTAGGCATCATTAATTTCAATGTTTGATTCTTAAAAGCAAAATAAGCAAGACCTCCAATCATTTGAACACCTGAGCTAACAACTGTTGCCAATGCAAGTCCTTTGATGCCCATTCCTAAAATTACAACAGTATAGATATTAAAGCACAAATTCAAAATAGTTGTTATCATATTTAACGCAAAACTATAACTCGGATCACCATCATTTAATATTAAAACATCTAAACCTCTTCCCACTAGGAGTAGAGGAAAAGCTAGAGAGAATATTCTTAAATATTCCACAGAAAGTTTAAAGAATACACCTCTTGCGCCAAGAAAATAAGCTAATTTCTCTGTGAAGAAAAATCCAGGTATCGTTAGCAAAATCCCAACAACTGCCATTAGGATCAATATACCACTGGATACCTTATTTGCTTTATCTACTTTTTCTAAGCCAATAAGTAATCCAATATATGCTGCTAATCCACTAATAAAAAACATTGCTATAGAGCCAACAAGGAACATAAGTGGACTAATAAGTGTTGTTGCTACTAAAGCAGGTGCGCCAATAAATAAAGCGGCCACCAACTTGTCCGCTATATTCATAATTGATTGAAAAATCGAACGAATAATCATAGGCTTGGCATATTCATTAAACTGATCTTTTATTTTATTCTTTCCTTTCATAATATCACCTCAACTATAGAATAATCTATGTTCCAGCAACAGAGTCAAGGTAAATGTAAAAATAATTCTATAGTTTAAGATTCATCGTTTTCATGGGATAGAACATTTTCTAAGAGTATACGACTTTTATCACAGTAAATAGATTGATCACAAATTGAAATTTCAAATAAATGCTCTAATAAACACCTTGTTAAAGCTTCATACCTTTGATAAATTTGAGTAAAATTTTATACTCTATGCATTAAAAATCCTCCCCATCAGATCATTGCTATTATTGTTATGCTTGTTTTAACTACTGTCCTACACAAGCCATTTATGTCAAGTACTATAGTAAGAAAGAAGGTCGTTACCATTATCCAGGAATTAATTGGCAAGAAATTTCAAACCAAAAAAGTCCTATTTAAAAAATAGGACTAAAATATTTAGCTATAAATATATGACTATAGTTTTTCGATCAATTCTAAAATTTCATCATTCTCTGGGATATCTTTCATTGAATGTCCGTAATGTATGTATCTCAAAACACCATTTTTATCAATAAGCATTTGTGCTGGCATACGTCCTAACTTCAATAATTTTATTTGCTGCCCATATAACTTTAATACCGTCTTATCTGGATCAGGTAGTCCTTGAAAATCAAAATTGTTTTCATCGAAATACTCCCTAAATTTTTCTGGTTTTTCAGGACCAATAACTACAATTTCTGTTTCTTTATCTATAAATCTCTTATGATCTTGATGCAACTGCATCATATGCTTTTGGCAAAATGGTCATACAAATCCTCTGTTAAGGACAATCAGAACATTACTTTTTTCTTTAAAATCAGATAGTTTAAAATTATTACCTTTATAATTGACTAAACTAAAATCTGGTGCTTTCTCATTAATCGCTAAGTTACCCATCAGTCACACTCCTTCATAGTTATTCTTTCCATTTGTATTGTGCACAATTTAATTTAGCTCAATTATACATCTCAGTTGATTAACTGTCAAATTAATTTTTGCTAGAGACATTGAAATCTGTTTCTATTAATTCAATTTGGGTATTATGATATTAGTATAAAGCCTATATTGGAGAAGATAATGATGATTTCTTATTTATTTCGAACAGGAGTTGAAAACAATAAATTTCCATTGTTTAGCCCGATTCATCTTTTAATGCTTATGAGTGTTTTTATGATTATTTTATTATTGATACTCGGGAAAAATAAAATAAAAAATGATAAGCAGCTTGAAAAAAAAGTTTCCATGACACTAGTATTTTTAATTATCATTGAAAACTCACTTTTTTATGGTTGGAATCTATTCACCCATCCAGAGCCTTTAACAGAAATTTTCCCATTATATACTTGTCGATTAGTAGAAGTCTTAATCATTTTCATGTTAATTACAAAGAAAAGTAAATACTTTATAATGCCTTATTTCTGGGGAATTTTAGGTGGCATTTCATCTTTTATACTCCCTGATATTGGCGGTTATTATTGGCCACATATTACTTATTTATCATTTTATATTGGTCATTTAGCAATAATTGTAGGTCCTTTATATGGCATAATTATATACAATTTTAAAATAGAAAAAAGAGAATTCTTTTACTTTTTAAAATTTTCGTATGTTTTTTACTTTTTCACATTTGCAGTTAATATTTTAGTTAATGGGAATTATGCTTTTTTGATGGCACCGCCTATTGCCGCACAAGAAGCTGGTTATGTCCCAAAACTAATCCCACACTTTATTGCGTATACTACTATATATACATTCGTTTCTAGCCTATTTTACTTCATACCATCGCTTTATCGAAAACATTTCAAAATTCAATCTTAAGTGATTTCAGATATTGTTGATAAAAAATTAATAAACTCTAAGTATTATTCATTAGACTGAATGATTTCAGCTAGACTTACATTTTCATTCCTAAATCTCTCTTTACTTTTCTCACCTTTTAATCGAATGGCATTTTCAGGACAATTATGAGTACAAGCCAAACATCCAATGCACTTCTCATCAAAGGATACTTTATTCTTTAGTTTTATATTGTTTACAGGACAGACTTTTACACAAACGCCACACTTAGTGCAATGATCTTCTACAGTAAGTTTCTTTTTAGCATAAAATTTCTGTGACTCTCTATTGATCATTAAGCTTCCAAAATTAGACATAGTCTTTTTTAAAAAAGAACTCCTCAATATAAAATTTCTCTTTGAACTGATGTCAGATGTAATTTTTTCAATATTTTCATTAATTTTTCTATTAGGGATATCTTTCTTTTGTTCAATAATATCAAACATCGGAAGATAATTATCTACCATAAGAATTTGATTAGTATATGTTAACTTAACTCCATTTTTTTCACAATGCTTTTTAAAATGATCTATCCCGCCGCCTGCCATATTTCCATAAGACATAATTCCAAAAATATAAGATGATTTAAATGTTACCTTTTCAATAAACTCCATAACTATTTTAGGCGTTGATAATGAATAACAAGGAAATATTATTCCAATTTGATCATCTTCAAATTCTAACTTACTCTCATTTAAAACTTGTGGTATGGAGTATAACTGTCCACCTATTCTTTTCGCAATAGCAAGTCCATTACCTGTAGCTGTAAAATAAAAAATTTTCATTCTTTTTCTCCTCACTTAAAACACTATAATTCTACAATATTTACTCATTATTTCTTACTGTAGTCTTCTATAAAACTTTATTTAATAACCATCTTAAAGGCTTATCCATTGGCCCTTCCATATAATCGGCTACTTTTTTTAACTCTTTTGGTATATCAATATGCTGAGGACAATGTTCAACACATTTATTGCAACTAATACACTGTGAGGCAAGGGCTAATTCCTCATTCATAATCCCACCTAACTGTGTTTGATAAAATATTTTCCCACCGATGCCTGCATCAAATAAAAACATATTATTATAGTTTTGAAAAGCTAAAGGAATATTAACCTTTGCTGGGCATGGCAAACAATAGCTACAACCAGTACAAGGGACTTTTGTTGATTCCTGATAAACTTTCTTCACTCGGTCAAACTTTTCTAACGTATCATTATTAAACATATTGATTGAAGATTCATTAGCTGATTCAATATTCTCTTGAATATGTTTATCATCGTTCATACCTGAAAGAACACAGGTTACTTCTTTTTGGTTCCAAAGCCATTGCAATGCTAGACGAGCGGCTGAAGGGTTACCTGATACTTCGTCCCAAATACTCTGTGCATTCTTAGGTACTTCTCCAGCTAATGATCCACCTCTTAAGGGTTCCATAATAAAAACTGAAATCCCTTTATCATAAGCGTATTCTAAACCTTCAGTACCTGCTTGTATTGTTTCATCAAGAAAATTATACTGAATCTGACACATATCCCAATCATAGGCATCTACCATCTCTTTAAATAAATTTATATGACTATGAAATGAAAAACCAATATGCTTTGCACGACCTTCATCTTTTATCCTATCAAAAAAATCCAATACGCCTAACTCAAGCATTCGATGCCATCCAGCCGAATCAGTTATACCGTGAAGTAGATAATAATCTACATACTCTGTTTTTAATCTCTTCAATTGCTCTTGAAATATTTTTTCCATATCTTCTTTAGTTTTTACTGAAAAAGGGGGCAATTTAGTTGTTATGTAATTTTCATCTCTTTTTATAGTACCTTTACTAATCAATTTGCCTAAAAACTTTTCACTAGCACCAGCATGATAAGGATAAGCAGTATCAAAGTAATTAACACCGTGATTTAAAGCATATTTAATTTGTGCTTCGGCCTTTTCCTCATTAATCATACCGAATTTTGTTGGAAAACGCATACATCCGTATCCCAAAATTGAAATCTCATCACCATTCTTTTTAACTTTTCTGTATTTCATCGTCACCCTCCCTTTAAATTACACTCTGTTAATTAAATCTATTATAAATAACACTCTGTAATTTGTCAAGATTAAAAATATATATTATAATACTACTAGAAAGGATGATTTCATGACATTTGAACGCGCCCGTAGTGAAAAACAAAAGAATGAAAGAATTGAACAAATAAAAGTAGCAACATTAAAAGAGTATGAAAACAAAGGTTACCATAATATATCATTAAGTAGCATTGCAAAAGAGCTCAATTTTACTAGAGCTAATTTATATCGATATATATCTTCCAAAGAAGATATATTCTTAAAAATTATAATAGATGAAGTCAATTTATGGATAGATGACTTAGAAAAAAGAACTATGACTGTTAGTGTTAATGCTATTCATACTTTTTCTAAAGAATGGGTTAATAGCTTACTAAGTAACAAACGACATTTAGAGTTACTTTCTTTATTATCTACCGTCATTGAGCAAAATGCAACTTTAGATAATCTAATTACTTTTAAAAACCAATTGGCTAATAGTAATAAGCGATTGGTTAATATAATAAAAATCAAATTTCCATGTTTAAGTGAAGAGGATATCTTTAAATTTCTAACCTATTACGTAGCAATGGCAACTGGTTTGAATCCAATTTGCCACCCAACAAAAAAACAAATTAAAGCAATGCATAGTAGCGACTACCCAACAGTCATCCCTGAATTTAAAGACATGATTTTGAATTTTTTAAAAGACACATTGAGTAGATTTCTTAATCAAAAATAATCAGCATTATATTTTAAAAGAGCAATATAGATTACAGCCATCTATTAATTATAATCTGATAAAATTCTTAATAATAGAGCTTAAAAAGAACCTAATCAATCATTAGATTCTTTTTTTGCTAGTTTATTTTATTTTTAAAAACTGAACTGATTTTACATCATCAGGTTTTTTGCGTTGACAAAATATTGTTTTATAATAATATGATGCAGTTATAACACATTTATTACATAATATTATTGAAAACATAAAAAAAAGCCTCAATCCAACTAGATCATGGCTTTAGATAAAGATGGATTGAGTAAAACTTGATAATTTATCAGAGTTTAGAAAGCTAAAAATCATTTATAACGATTAAAATATTTTTGATTTTTGTTTTTAATAAACTTATATTAAATTAAGTTCTTTCAACTTATCTTCTGTTGGAACACCTGTTTTCTTATCCCATCCCATGCTGTCATAAAATTCATCCAGCATAATATCTACATTAGCTACATTACCTTTCCCTAGTCCATCTGGTGCCGGTTCAGTAGTCAATCTTACTGGAAGTCTGTCATCTTTTCTATCAAACCCTTCTCTATGATTGAATAGTCTTTCTAGATTAATTACTCTTTCAGCGCATTTCATTATTTCTTCAGCTGTTAGTTTTTCACCAGTTGCAGCATTGTAAATTTTTGTCCAAGTACTTAGTTTAACTGCTAGAGTAATGCTTGTAAATAAACATACTCCTAGAAGGTTTGTAAGCATAGAAAGCTCCATAAAAGGTTTTACCCATGCTTTATTCTCATCAATAAATGGTGATACCTTTTCTCTGATTCCTAATTCAGGTTCTAAATAACCAAAAGAATCTATAACGGAAGCATAAGGTCTCAAGTGGTCTGCTCCCCTAGGAGAAATGATATGAGATAAAGATTCTCCCTTGCTTGCTCTTACGCCACAAGCAGCTAGTTCCATACCTTTCACTTCAAAAGTGTAATCAGATGCATTCTTTCCTATTTTTTGTGCAGCTCTTTTTGAACCTTCAGCAAGTATATCGCCATAACCTTCTCTCATGGCAATTTTTTCTACCATTTCAATTACTGCATCTCCATTTCCAAATTTCAAATCTACACCTTCAGTTGTATCTTTATCTATCAATCCTTTTTCAAACCATTCCATAGCAGTTGCTATTATTTGACCTGTTGAAATTGTATCTAACCCAAGTCTGTTACAAAGATAATTTGCCATTGTGATTGAATTTAGATCATCTACATAGCATTTCGCACCAAAAGCCCCTAATGTTTCATACTCAGGACCTCCGCCAGATTCACCTTTGTACTTACCTTCTGTGATTTCTGTATGTCTTCCACATGCTACAGGACATCCATAACAAGCCCAGGATTTTACATTAAGATTTTCATGATAAGCCTTATGTCCAATTTTATCCATAGCGTCGAAGGTAGTAAATTGCCAATTTTTAGTTGGCAAAAGACCTAAGGCATTTATTGAATCCATAAATGAAGGTGTCCCGAATGGCTTTAATTCCTCTCTTGCAAATTCTTCATCATTTAATTCCTTTCGCGCTTGTTTACTGAGATTCTTCATTGCTTCTTTATCCGAAACTTCAATTTTGATACTTCCTGAACATGCAAAAGCTTTAAGTTGCTTGCCACCCATTACAGCACCTGCACCACCTCTACCGGCAGCTCTGTGACTGTCGACCATTATAGAAGAAAACTTAACCAGATTTTCTCCTGCAGGTCCTATTTCAGCTATTCTAACTTTTTTATCATTAAGTTCTTCTCTTATCTTGTCTTCAGTTTCTTCTGTATTCAAGCCCCAAAGTGGTTTTGCATCTTTAAAATATACTTCGTCATCTTTAACGTATAAATAGACAGGGGTTTTGCTTTTTCCTTCGATTATAACTATTTCATATCCTGCTTTTTTTATCTGCGGCGCTAAGTGACCACCTACATTTGAAAGACCAATGGTTCCAGTTAAGGGTGATTTGTAGCCGATACAAAGTCTTCCTGAACACGGTGCACTAGTACCTGTTAGTGGACCTGTAGCAAAAATTAGAGGATTTTCACTGTCCTGTGGGTTTGTATTCGATGAAACTGTATCATATAGTATTTTTGCTGCAAATCCTTCACCTCCCAGATACATATGGTACCATTCATCAGGAATATCCTTTGAACTCCATGTTTGGTCTGTTAAATTGATTTTTAAAATTTTCCTCTTAATACTCATAAATTTCTCCCTTCTTTAAACTATTAACAAAAAAAACAAAGGAGCGTATTCAAAACTGAATACACTCCTTTGCAAACACGGCAGGCTGAAAAATTACTTTCCCAACCCTTTTGTTCTATCTTACCTATTTCAGGACATTTGTACTGGTAAAATAGACTCGGAGTACAATATCTTGTTAATTCTATTATAAACCTTATAGTAACTATAATGTCAAGAATAAATATCACTTCACCGGGACTTGAATTCTAATGAACATTTCCCTGCTCTTATTACAAAAAAGTGGAAGTTCTGTAATTTCTTCACAGATATAGTCTCCAATAATTTCCAGACCTTTTTGATTAACAAAATCTATCAAAATTTCTGCTTTCTTTTCTTCATTTTTGAACCCTTCTTCTCCAGTAAACGAAAGGCACGCATATCTATTTGCAGGAATGACCTCAATGTTTTCATCATTATCTAGATCTTCATCAACGAAAACAAAAATTTCTGAAGAATAAAAATTATTATTAAGTAATTTATTCTTTCTTACTATAGAGCCTACGTTGCAAAAATATACTACTGGCATATTCTTACTTAAGACTTGCTTTTTTAATTCTCTAAGTAATAATTCATAAGTTTCCATATCTTCATCATATATATTTACTTTACAGTCATAATAGAATATTTTTCTTTCTGGAAAATTACGAAAGAAAATTCCCTTTCTTTGAGATTCTATCGAGTATTCATTCAAACTTCTTTTAAATTTATTAACTGCTTTTTCCATTATATTGAGCCGTTTTTTCTCTTCTTCTATCCATATAATCTGTTCCTCAATATTGTTTTTAATAAGATTAAGATCATTTTTTTCAAATAGATTTTTTATTTTTTTCAGTGACATTCCAAGCTGCTTCATATGATTAATCAAATCAAGTTTTGCACTTTGGTTTATATGATAGTATCTATATCCAGTTTTTTCATCTATTTGACTTGGTTTTAATAAATTTATCTTATCATAGTATCTTAGGGCCTGAGCAGACATATTGTTTAACTTGGCCATTTCTCCTACAGTTAGTTTTCGCATAGCATCACTCTCCTATATACCTAGGTAGTGTCAAGTATATAATCAATATCTATTTTCCTAAATTAATTATTATTATCTTTTATTGTCAAACATTTTCCCGGTAAAGAATATACATTTAATGGTTCTCAATCTCCAAAGTATCAAAGGCTTAAACGTAATAGTTTTCCTATTGTTGTGAAACTTGAAAAACTGGATTATAAGCTCATAATTGAGGATTATTTTATCTAGTTGTCTAAAGAAAATTCCACCGAAGCTAGGTATTGGGGGGAGATGAGTTTAGATGGTTTAATAAACGAACTTTTGTTTTTGTGAGGAATATCTAGTATAGTGCTGTTAACAAGGTAAAATATTCAAAGCATCAACTTCTAAACCTAGTGTATAAGGGTTGCTTAAATAGGTGCAAAACTTAATTACCAAACTACACTTAAATCAAGCTAGTACTATACTGATGCAACGTATAAGAAGTCTTGAAAAAGAAGCAGTATCCACAATATTTTATTTGGTTATTGAGGTTCACGAAGTCTACGTTTTATTCATCAATTTTACTCTCCCTTAACATAGTCCACATGGGTTGATTAATAACTGGTAAGCTCATTTTTTCAAGTATATCAAACCCAAATCTCTCATATAAGCGAACATTACTTTCTGTTTCTGTTTCCAAATATATTGGAAGTTTGGCTTCATTTGTCATAGCTATGAGTTCTTTAAGTAAATTCCCGCCATGTCCTTTTCCTTGATTCTCGGAAGCTACGCCAATAATTTGCAAATAGACAAAAGACTTATTTTTCATATGCTTTCTTCTTACCTCATCCATAGGACTGAGTGCACTGGCTACCTTCATAAAAGATTTCATGCCAATTGAAAGAAATGGAAAAATACTACCACTTCTGATCATGCGCCATAAACTCATATAGGTATATTCGTCTTGAGTAATTGCCATAATGCCTTCAAACTTTTCTGAAGATGCATAGACATCACCGTATTTATAACAATATTTAATCATAAACTTAGCAACCAAGGTATACTTATATGAATTTTTCACTGCCTCCCCAAATAGCACTTTAAACAGAGGATCTTCTTTAAACGCATCTGCTAAAACTGTAGTCGCTTGACTAATTTCACTCTTATTAATTTTGTGAAGATTTTTAATTTCACCTATAGTAACAACGCTTGTTCTTCCAGTTTGTAATTTGCTCGTTATGCTTTCAATAATTATGAATAAAGCAATTGTTATGCTTGTACTTATTGCAACACTTGCCCATGGCGACTTCAAACCAAATAAAGGTGTGACGAACCTTCCAACCAAGAGGCCTATTGCTACAGGAATTACAATTTTTAATATAAGAGATTTATTTTTCATTTAACACTACCTTTCTTTTCCACTCTATCTTATGTAGAATGAGCCCTAAACACATTGATTTAGTATCGATTAACTCTACAGGTATTTCATTTGCGTATTTAGAATTATATCTTTTCTTTATAATATGTTTTGTAATTACTACTAGAGGTCTAGATCTACCCTAACCATTATTTGCAAATTCATATATATCTTCTACCCCACAACTAATACCTCAGCAATATCCATGGCTAGTTTCAAAAATGTATTATATCTTCCATTCTCAAAATTACCGATTGTCTCTCCTTACGCCAATAGTCGCGGCTGAATCATTCTGTCTCATATTAAATTTCGCCCCATATTCTTTAATACTAGTCTTAAATATACTTATCTTTGGTACCATTGCTTTCCTTAATTTTATATATCGTATGAAAAAGTCCAAACGAAAATTCCCAATTATAAAACCTAAAAATAGACCCAAATGATAAAATTGCATAGTTCTTGTTATTATCACTAATATGATTCCAATCATAATGACAGATGATAATACTATAAAAGATATGACAGAAGCTTTAAGTAAATGCTCTTTGAACATTTCATCGGCAATCACATTAAAATGGTATGCATATCCAAATAAGATTACCAACAAATTATGATCTGTAAACAATTCTAAAAAAACTGTACCTCAATAAAGAAAGATATCTAAATTCATTCTATTTTTCATATTAAACTCCTATGTGTTATATTGGATTGTTATAAATCTATCGCACCAAGGTTTAATTGTTAATATTTATGCTTAAATGAAATCATTCCACTGAACATCTTTTCAAAGAAAAACCCATCCATTCTGCGCCAGTAGATTGACATTTATTGTTTAACTTATTATGTTCATACATTTTACATCCAAACGCCTAGTTCTAGGATGATTTTATCTTTCGGTTGATTATTTCGATAATTTACAATAACTGCTTTAAACATGATTAGTCGTTTTGTATAGTGATACTATATTCTCTACATGGCTCTAGTGTTGAGCATGGTCAAAATATAATTTAAGGAATTATTTAACTTAGAGTTTTCAATTAAATGCATCCTATTCAAATGATATAAAACCCGTTGAATATAGAGCAATTTCTCTAACTCAAAATTGTGCAGTTTAGTGTTGACAATCCATCTAAATATTTTTACCCACATTATGAACAATAAGTAAATATTTATAACTCACAAGAATTTAGTGTTTCTTATAATATTTGTTTTCTCCTATTAGGTGAAGGTTCAAAAAATCAGAAAAGTACCTCAATAATTTTGTTATAATCTAAATACAAGAAAATAACCATAAGAAATTCTAAAAAGATAAGTTTAATATTTTTTATAGTTCATTCAGAATTTGGTATTATATTTTATTAATCTCATAACAGCTTAACTAATCATTTCTTTACATGCTTGATTTGCTAATTATAGCTTCTCTTTTCAAATTATACCCCAAAAATCCCCGAACATATTAATGCGTGGCGCTCAATTATTTTTTAAGAATTAACTTCCAATAATACCGAAATTATTGTCCCTTCTCCTTTAGTACTTTTTACACGAATATCACCTTTGTGTATATTTTTTATAATGTCATAAACAATTTTCATTCCTAAACCAGTACCCTTTCCTACTTCTTTTGTAGTAAAAAATGGTACAAACATTTTCTTTTGAACATCTTCCGACATGCCTATTCCATTATCAATAATATCAACTTTAATAAAATTCTTTTCATCTCCATTAACATCCTCACAATGACTATTTGCTTTAATTTTAAGGATGCCACCCGTCATGGGATACTTTTCCATAATGGCGTCTAATGCATTGACAATTAAATTAAGAAGTACTTGATTAATTTTGCTACCACTCGCTTGAATTGTCGGCAAGTTTTTCTGAATATCAAGTTCTAAGTTTACTGATTCTCTCAATCGGCTTTTGAGAATCACTAATGTACTCTCAATACCCTCACGAATATCGTAAGGTTCAAATTCTGTTAGGCTATCTATGCGGGAAAACAAACGCAAACTCTCTACGATTTTTTTGACACGCAATAAACCGTCTTCAATGTCTGAAAAAAGATCCTCCAGATCTTCTTCAATATATTTCATTTCATCTTGATCCTTTGAAGTCAAAACTGGTTCTATATCCTTTGAAAAAGCATAATCGGCATAATGTTTCATTTTTGAAGTATAATACTGTAATGTCTTATGATTATTAATCACATAACCTAATGGATTGTTAATTTCATGAGCTATGCCAGCTGCCAACTGACCAACTGCTGCCATTTGCTCCTGCTGAACCATCTGAGCCTGTAGTTCCTGAAGTGAGCTCAAGGATGATTCAAGAGCATTTTTCGTATCTAATAGATCCTTCTCAGCAGCTAAACGGTCAAATACATTGCTAAATAACTCTGCAGCAATGGAAAGCACAGTCATATCGTTTTCTTCCCAGGTACCTAAAGTTTCTACATTATCAAAACCAACAAAACCATTCAAATTTCCTCTGACTATTAAAGGCATTACAAGAACAGATTTTATCCCTTGCATTTCCAAAACCTCTCGTTCTGCTTGAGCTTCAGGTCCAAGTTTCCCTACATCTTTAATATTTAAAACATCCCCATCTTCTATTTTTTCTATCCACCAAGAAAAGATGTTTATGTCTAAACCTTTTAATTTTTCAATCTCAGCAGTGACGCCATCCTGACACCACTCGAAAGTGTTATCCATTAATTCACTATCGGCTCTAAACTCAAAAATATATGCTCTACTGGCATTACTGAACTCTCCAATTTCTTCTAATGCAAGCATAATACCCTCATCAGCATTTTCTAACTTTACAAAATTTCTTGCCATCCTAGATACAATTTGTTCAAGTGCTAATCTGCGCTCAAATCGCTCTTCTAGCTGATTCATACTAGTCCCCTTTCTCAATTAAAATTGACTGTAAATAATTTGATAATACACCTCTATAAACTAATAAATTCCCATTTCTCTTGCAAAATTCTTCATCCAATGAGAATTGAAATACTTTCATCTCTAGCAGATCAAATACTAGGTGGCTTATAAAATGAAGCATTGCCACCAGCTCTTTATTGACAATTGACTCTTCTTCAGGACACCTGTAGTGATAAGCTACTTCAACAATATCAAATGGAAATTCCCACCAATTTAATAAATAAGAACTAATCTCAGTATGAGTCGCACCAAACAAAGCTTTTTCTAAGGATAACAACTGATGATTTCCATTATTTGAATCTATTTCAAGTCCTTCCATTAGCTTTCTAAATTTTTTTGTATGCAGGGTTGCCATAAAAATCAAACCTAATGTATGCATTAATCCTGCTGTACCATCATATGTTGGTAATTTTTCACCGCCAACTTGTTGACTCAAAAAAGCCAGCCCCTTATTAACTAAAGCTGCATGGTGCCATAAAACCTTACCATTAGGAATCTTATTAGCCGCTTTAAAAACAGCATTTGTCATAATTATCTGTCTAACATTACTCATGCCCATCATCACGATAGCCTTTTGCACTGAATCAGTATGCAAACCATAGTAAGCAGTATTAACGATTCTTAGCAAATGACTTGAAATAGATGGATCAGATTCAAGAACTTTTGCAATTTCTTGGGCAGATGCCTCTGATTCAATTAATTTTGTCACTTTTTGATATATTTTAGGTATCGTTGGTAAAGCGCCTAAGCCATTAATCGCTTCTATTAAATGCGGTTGATTCATTTTGTGTACCAATTTTAATAATCGATCAATTTGGTCTAATAACTCATCATTATCCCAGGGTTTATAAACATACTGACGAGCCAAACCAGAGTCTAAGACTGTCAGGATTCGGCGACTATCTGTATAACCACTTAGAACGATTCGTATTGCCTTGGGTTGTTTTTCCTTAACTGCTTTAAGTAGGGTCATACCATCCATTTCCGGCATACGTATGTCTGTAACTAAAATATCGATGACGTTTTCTTCTAGATATTCCAGCAGTTGACAGCCGCGGTCAAAAAAAACACAGTCATAATCCGTTAAAATGAAACTCCGTTTAAGTGCTCGTAAAATCTGCTTCTCATCATCTACAAATGCTAATCGATTAGGCATTTTTTCTCCTCTTATTATATAACTAATAGTAAAATTAAAATTTAACAGCTTCATAAGACTTTATATTTCACTAATATTCTAGCAATCTTCATTGAAAATAATATCTTACAAAATGCTTCTCTTTGATTAAGCAACTCGTGTGAAAGTTTACTAAGAAAAAAGTTAACTATTTTCTATAAATATTATGAAAAAGGTTTTTGTTTTCCACTTTAAGTCAATTCTATTACAGATATTCATAACAGACAAGTTCACTATGGTTTTCTTTACACACTAAACTTGAGCACATCGAATTGCTTTCCTAATAGCAGGTTTTAACTCCCCTTCTACATCCCATGGTTTTTGTAATAATCTCAAGCAATCATCTTGTTTAATCACGCCTTTTATCTGATCCATATCAACATTACCTGAAAGTAGAATACATCCTATATGAGGATATAAAGTCTTAGCAGCCTTTAGTAGGTCTAGTCCGTTCATTCCAGGCATATTTATGTCAGTCACAAGGACTTTAATGACATTTGTCTTTAATAGTTCTAAAGCTTCATCGGCATTACAGGCATAAATTTTTTTATAAGGCTCCCCCCTAAGACTCCGTCTAATACATTTTAAAATCATCGGTTCATCGTCTACAAACAATACTGTTTTCATACTAACACCCTTAATCGCAGGCTTCTTGGGATAACATTTTAAAAAACTGATCTAATAGAACCTTGTCGTAGATTACCCCTGCCATTTGATACATTTTTGTCTGAGTTGTTTCAAAATCATATTCTTTTTTATATGGTCTTGAGCTTCTCAAAGCATCGTAAGTATCAATAATAGAGATTACTTTAGCATCTAATAGGATATTTTCACCAGCGAGACCATCTGGATAACCTTCCCCATTCACATACTCGTGATGGTGACGTACGCATTTTACTACTTGTTCATGTACGCCTAACTTTTCTAACAGCTTTGCACCAACAACTGGATGCCTTTTCATATTAAGATATTCATTATGATTAAGCTTTGCAGGTTTATCTAAAATTTGATCTTTAATAGCTAATTTTCCAATATCATGTAATAATCCACCAATTTCTAAATGCCTAATATGCTCTTCGTCAAGCTTTAAATACGTCCCGAAGCGATGGGCTAACTTAGCTATTCGAGTAGAATGGCTATAAAGATCATTATCTTTTGCCGCTAGTAAATGTGTAAGACCTTCCACAGCATTGTGTTGTATACTTTCCATCAAATGATTTGAATGATTGTTTCCATCAAAGTTGATACGCCATGATTTTAAAGCCTTTAAATGATAACGTTCTCTTAAAGTTTCAATCGCAGATAAAACGCTTTTTTTAAACTCTTCATTGTCAAAGGGCTTTGTAAAAAAATGAACGATCTTCCCTTGATTAACCGCACTTACCGCTATTGAAAAATCATCAAATCCTGTAATAAGCATTCCTAGGGATTCCGGGTGTTTTTCTTTCAGTAAAGTTAACAAATCTAAACCATCAATTTCAGGCATCATATAGTCCGTAATTAATAAATCAACCACTTGATTTTCAATAATTTGAGCAGCTTTACTGGAAGAAGTGGTAAATTTCCCATGTAAATCAATCTGCTTTAAGATTCTAATCATTGCTTTACCCACCATCTCGTCGTCATCAACAATTAAAATGTTCATTACTCTGTTCATTGTACACTTCCCTTTCCTATAGTCTAACAATTCAATATCAAGAAATTGCCACTGCGTCGCATTCAATTCTATTACAAAATATAACTTGATTTCATAACACAATGGCAGCTTAGACTATAATACTTTTAGTCTAATAGAATATTCTTGATACCCCTTATCCCTAACCAATTTAATTAGCATGGGAATATTCTTATAATCATCATATTTTCTTAAAATGTTTAAGCTGCCATTAATATCTGAATTAATTATACCTTTAGTTGTTTTAAATAGTCCTCTTGTGATTCTTCTTTTTTTGTTTGCATTTGATTGATTCACTTTTTCTAAATCAACTGAAGAAACGATTGAGGTGTAGGCTTCATT
>DATFJG010000070.1:0-9808 GCA_035269305.1 Clostridia bacterium | reverse complement strand
ATAGATATTGAGACCCATGCAGATCACCGAAAAAAAGGTATAGCAATGACTTTAACGCAATACTTTATCAACGAATGCATACAAAGAAAACTTATACCTCAATGGAACTGTGTAGATTCTAATATTGCTTCAAGAAAAACTGCTGAAAGTTTAGGGTTTAAGCTATTGAAAAAGAAACCATATTACTGGTTTAAGCTTTAGAATAGAAAGGGAAATAAAGTCATGAGAAAATTGATCATTCTACTAATTGTAGTCTTATTAGTAATTACTAGTTGTAGCTCAGAGTTAGTTATTGAGGAGCCGTCAAACCCTTCTGATATAAATACTTATAATGAAACCATAGAAAATGATTATGTGATCATTGATGGCAGTAAATACGCAATTGAAGAAACGATGAAAGAAAAATTTTATTATTTAGAGGATAGTGAGCAATTAGAGAAAAAAACTTATGAAACGGATGCTAAAGGCATTTCATTTGATTATGTTGAAAGGTATATATATGAAGATAATGTTGTAGTTGAAGAAATTTTTTCTGATCTTAAGGGAGAAAAAATTAGTGAAACCTATTATACCTATGATAATCAACAAAGAGTCATTCAATCACGGGCAGTTCTTCAAGCAGGGGATAATGAAATAATCAAAGAATATTCATACGGTGAGAATACAAAAACCCTTTTACAGTATTTACCGGATGGTGAACTTCTTAGAAAAGTAATAACGTATTATGATGAAGATAATCGTATTATTAAAACTGAATCATATAATCAAGCAGGTAATATAACTAGTTTAACCGAAAAGAAGTATGAGAATGATTATGTGATGCGGGATGTAACTAAGGAAAATAATAGAATTACTGCTAAACGTTATGAGGAAAAAAATAACATGGGTCATGTTATTAAGTTTGCTAGTATTATTTATTTAGATGAAAATGATCCGAGTACAATGTTTTATTTAGTGGACAATACTTATGATGACAACATGAGACTTATTGAGAAAACCCAATATAAAGTAATGAATCAAATAGATGCTGAAATCTTAGAGGAAAATTATTTTAAATAAAAATTGGAATAAATCTTAAGGAGGCAATTAATGCATTTACTATCTATTAAAGACTTAGCAATTAATGATATAAATGAAATATTTAGTCTAGCAGATCAAATGAAAGAAAATAAAAAAATGTTATTAGAAGGAAAAACTTTTGTATTGTTTTTTCCAGAATCGAGTATAAGGACACGATTATCTTTTGAAAAAGGTATTAAAAGTCTTGGGGGAAAGTGCGTTTTATTTCCGCCAGAAACTTTAGATAAAAGAGAAGCTTTAATGGATGTTGTTGGTTACATTGAAAACTGGGCAGACGGTATTGTCATTAGACATAGAGATTTTGAAAAAGTTACCCGATTGGCAAGTGCCTCTAATATACCTATCATCAATGCAATGACTTCTTATAATCATCCTTGTGAAATTATATCTGATTTATATTCAATAAAAAATGTGGGGAGAGATTATCAATCATTAACTTATACTTTTGTTGGTGAAAATGGAAACATTGGTAACACATGGCGAATAGCCGCTGAAATTTTAGATTTCAGTTTTAATCATGTATCAACGAAAAATAATCGCATGAAAATGGATGATCAAAATTACACTTTTACGACAAATCTAGATGATGTACTCTCTTCAACAGATGTTATGTTGACGGATCCATTATCAAAAGACATGAGAATTCAAGAGTATATTGAAAAATATCAAGTGACTCTTAAGCGTATGGAGCAGTGCAAGGACAACAGTATGTTAAATCCTTGTCCTCCCTTTTTTAGAGGCGAAGAAGTAAGTGAAGATGTCATTAACTCTAAATATTTTGTAGGTTATGATTTTAAAAAGAATCTATTATATGTTCAGCAAAGTATCATCTTATATTGTTTAAGAAATTAAGTTAGTAAAAAAGAAGAATAAGGTGTTTTAAATGAAGAAGAAAGTATTAATATATACGTTACTCTTTGGTTCGGTAGAAATCTACTTTTATAACAAGCTTACAAGTAATTCAATGGAAATGTTTTTCATGTTTGGACTTTCATCTTCGTAGTTCTTTTTCTATATACTAATTTTAATATGATGAATATGGATGGTTATTGTAGCACAACATTTATTTTTTCAAGTAGTAAAAGCTCAGAAAAAGGTAAAAATAAGAATAGAGTTTTTAATATTGTCAAAAATGAAACTAACATTGTGTTTATAATATTTATTTAAATTAATACAATTTGGTACATAGTTGCAATGCCAAAACAATAATAAGATTAAGTAATACAAGGGTGAATAGTTTCCAATAAAGGAGAGGATAAATGAAGAATAATCGAATTATTTTTTTAAAAGCAGGAAGTGAATATTTAACCGATTGTAGTAAGATTTTAGAAAATACAACTTTAGGTCAAAAATACTTTTTAGATTCTACAGGTGAATATATTGGTAAGAAGCTCTTGGAAGAAGGTTTTGAAAAGGAAGAAATATATATTTCATTTGACAAAAATAATAAAAATCAAATCATTGGATTTAGCTGGATTCAAGCACGTGGTATTTTCAATTGGTTTCCCTATCTCCATGTGGTCGCTATTGCAAAGGAAAATCAAGGTAAGGGTTATGGGAAAAAACATATGGCTCATTTTGAAAGTATGTGCCAAGAAGTATTTAAGGCAAGTAAAGGCTTTTTAGTTGTTGGTAAGTATAATACTAAAGCAATAGAGTTGTATAAAAAGATTGGGTATCAAATGGTAGGCAGTCTACCAAACTTGTTTGTTAATGGTCTTGATGAACTATTCATGTATAAGGAAATGTAATATGAAGAATATTGTAGAGTTTATAATTGTTTGTTTATTAGTTGTATTGTCCGTATCTTGTGCGAATTATGTAGGTGATCAAGGTAATATTGTACGATTAAATAATAGTATTAGTATTGAAAATGTAGAACTGTTATTACCAATTGAAGAGAGTGAAGAAGCTCATGATAGAAATTATATTGAATTATATGGCTATGGTGGAAGTTTCAGCACTTAACAAGGGTAATCGTTGAATCAGGTGCGTATGAAGTCTATGGTATAACTATTGGATCAACTGTGGAAGAAATGCACTCGAAAATGGAAAATGCTGGGTTTAGTATGAAATTAATTGGTTCAAAGTATGTCTATACAAAAAATAAAATATCTGTTATTTTTCATGTGAATAATAAATATGAAGTCGATAATTTTCAAATAATTATTGAAACAACGAATGAGAATGATACGTTTTTTAGATTCTAAAATTAATAATATAAAACTTTGGAGCAGAATCATTATAGGAGATGAAATGAAAAAAATAGCTTTAGTAATTATAACAATTGTAGCCGTTCTTAGTATATTTTTAATGTTCAGTCATAATAATAATGAAAGCAATCAAGAAGATCAAATTGAGCATTTAGTATACAATTATCAAGATACATATGTTGGCGACAATAGTTCCATAGGTGGTATACTTAATGATGTATTCTTATCGAGTAATATAAAATCTTTTAAACTAGGAACTTCTGATGCGCCTTATTCAATAACTGTAAACTATGCTTTAGAAGAAGGTATAAAAAAAGATGAGTTAACTCAGTATATGGAGTATAATGCAGCAACATTGTTTGCTTTAGTAAACAACGTTGAAATAATAACGTTTAACGTAGAAGATACTTTTCAAAAAACCTATGCATTTAAAAGAGAAACAGTACAGAGGAATTACGATGAGAAGCTTTCAAGCTATATTACTGATAAGCAAACATGGATAGATGTTGTTTACTCAAGTATTATTAAGTAATTAATCTATTATTAGTTTATTAAAAATATAAGGAGTAATTTTGAAAAAAACACGAAAATACATTGTTATAGCAGTAGCTATTTTATTAATTGGTCTCGTTCTAGTCAAAGCCTATGAAAAGCAAAGCTTTAAATCAGCTTATAAAGAAAAAAGCTATAAGGAGAGTCAAAATTATCTAGATAACTCACCAGAAAGTGAAAAAGAATATATAGTTGATGAGAATGCTTATGAAGCATTTACAGAAAATTATCTTATTGATAACTTAGTAAAAGAAGTAGGTTATACTAAAAATAATGAGTTTAATTTAAGTTTTTATTTTAATGAAAAGGCTACAAGAGAAGATATTGAGACAGCAAAATCTACTTATGGGATGATGTTTTTTGGAGAGATTAAAATATCATATGTCCCATATATTGAAGTTCTATATAACAGAAATGACTTTGAAAATATTGTATTAAGAGTATTTAGTGATGAAAAGTTAGTGATTTATAAAAAATATAATTTTAACAAATTAGAAGAAGTCTATTACGAAAATCTTGATATCCAATTATTTTCAAGAAAAATCGATCATCCCAGTGTAGATACTTTTGTAAATGAGACATTGTCAATTCTTGATGGGTCTTCAGTAATTGAAGGGCAAAAACCTTTCAAACCATATGTTTATCATTTTAAAATTATTACAGATGATAAAGTTTCAATGGATGAAGTTAGTCAAGTTAAAAATCTTGTAGAAAATGATTTAGGGCCTGTTTTAGAAAAAGAATCCTTGGAAATCTTTGGAAGAAATGAAAATGCACTTGGAATAGTCTTAGCATTTGAAACATTAGAAGAAGAGTACTTAGAGTTGTTATATTTTAACGGTAAAGACAAAGAATGGCTTAATGAAGATTGGATGACTATTGATTTTTTTCTACGGAACCAATAGTTAAAATTAAAAGTATTTTCATAGTTTTAAAGTAATACAAAAAATCAAAACAGGAGGTATGTCAATATGTTTGGAGTAATGAGTCTTTTATTATTTGTGGCTTTAGGGTTGCACTTGAATCCGTCTAAGCAGGATCAAAAGCTAAGTAAATCAACTAAAGTTTTTCGTCTAGTTTTTTGTGTGAGTGTATCTATATTCATTCCAGCACTCATTCATTATACTTTTAGTGATGTATCAAAGCATGATATTATAATATTTCATCCAGTCATTATGAACATGATAGGCATCGTTTTTTCCATTGGTTTAGAGTTTCATGTATATGGTAAACTATCATACAATTATGATGAATAAAACATCAACTGGA
This sequence comes from Clostridia bacterium, assembly GCA_035269305.1. Classification (GTDB taxonomy): domain Bacteria; phylum Bacillota; class Clostridia; order Peptostreptococcales; family Acidaminobacteraceae; genus DATFJG01. The sequence continues at coordinate 4,694 of DATFJG010000070.1, read as the reverse complement.
TATTCTTAAGTTTTACTGTCCAACTGAAGAGATAGTTCTAGAAGTTGCTAATCACAATTTCAAAGATGTTTATGACTTAATATTATTATGTATTGATGAAAGTAAAGTAGCGGTTGAAAGTAAGTGTTAAGATCTAAGAAACTATGATATTAGATTTTCTAATATTCACGGGCCATTAAATATTAAGTATGTCATTAAAACCGTTGATTTTAGTCAATGCTATAATACTTCTAATATTAATAATATTACTCAGATAGCCTTTATAGGAATTATATACGAGTAATATGTGGAAAGTTTTAGAAGATACTTTTAAGTAATAAATTTCTTTCTTATTGACTTGTTGTTACATAATAAATAAAATATCATTAGATAAAAGTGTAATTGGTTGATTATTGTAGATATTTTTTTAGAAGCAAGTGAATATATACGTTCTTAATTCACGGATAAATCTATTTAATTAACTAAAGAAAATATAGAAAAATGATGAAAGGAGAAAATGATGGATCACGTAGTTTATGTAGATGCAAAAGCAAATGAGATGGATATGTTATTAGATGGTGAAAAAACAATGATTATCCGAGGGGCAGCTGGTAGAAAACTTCCCTATGGTAGAGTAAAAACAGAAGATGTTTTGTATTTCATTAAAAACAATGGCGAAGGAGAAGTGAAAGCTAAAGCAATTGTATCAAATGTTTTTAATTCCGAGAAGATGGCAAAAGAAGAATCAATAGTTTTAGTTGAAGAAAATCAAGGTAAGTTAAAATTGACCAAGAAACAGTTCAAACGCTGGGCAGGTAAAAGATACATTGTATTGATTGAATTGAAGTCTGTTGAAGCTGTTGATGCCTTTGGTATTGATAAAAGTGATTACGGTAATATGGATGATTGGTTACCAGTAGATAACATTGAAAACGTAAAGGTGATATAAATGATTAAACAGCTAACTAAAAATGCTTACTATATGCCACACGATGATAGTACAGATCGCCCAAGTTTAGGTCTTGTATGTGGTAGCAAGTACAGTATGATTATTGATTCAGGGAATTCTCCCAGACATGCTAATGCGTTCCTTTCAGAAATTGAATCAATGGATATACCACCAGTAAAATATCTAGTGATTACTCATCATCATTGGGATCATGTATTTGGTATAAAGGAAATGGACTGCATGAGAATCACAAGTCAAGAGACTGAAAAAAAGATTGAAGAAATGCGGTTATTAAACTGGGATGATCAATCTTTAGATGAATATCTTAAAAGTGGCAGATTTAATGATTCTACGGTTAAGTGTATTAGAACAGAAATACCAGATAGAGATGACTTTGAAATAGGGGATTTAGACCTTGTCTATGAAGAGAAGCTAACTATAGACCTGGGAGGCTTAAAATGTATTGTAGACTTAATTGGTGGCTCACATACAGATGATTCAGCCATTGTGTATATACCAAAAGAAAGAGTTATATTTTTAGGCGATTGTATCTACGGTAGAAGATATGATGGCGTTTATGGTTATAAAAAAGAAAAATTAATGCCTATGATTGATAAAATTGAAGAATATCCAGCTGACCATTATTTGATATCTCATATGGATCCGTATAATAAACATCAAATAAATGCCTTATGGAAGGAATTAAAATTAGCCGAAAGAATTGTTGGAGATGAGATTAAGACTGACAAATGCCTCGAGAGATATACAAGTGAAACAGGTTTATCTCCTTCAGAAGATTTGACTTTTTATATTAAATGTTTTGCAGAAGTTAATGAAGTATTAGATAGAAAAAAATAAGAGAATAAAAGGAGAAAAAATTGTTGTTAGATCTAATAAAGAAACGGTCCAGTGTAAGGGCGTTTGAAGATAGAAACATACCAGATGAAGCAATAAACTATATTCTTGAGGCGGGTCGATTATCCCCTTCTGGTGGGAATGAACAATCTTGGAAATTTGGTGTAATTACCAAAAGAGAATTGATTAATGAGATTGCAGAAATCGCATACAGTCAAAAGTGGATAGGAAGTGCAAAATTACTAATAGTAATTTGTACTGTTATTGTGCCCCATGAAGAAGGTGGTAGAGAAATACAAAAAAGCAGATTTCCTAAATATGTTAGTGCAATTGACAATCTAAATCAAGAAATCTATGAGCGTTTAAATCAAGAAGAACATCAAACAAAAATCCCAGGGACCCACATGGTATTAGCAGCACTAGAACAAGGCATAGCTTCAACTTGGATTTCTCATTTTAAAGTAGATGAACTTTCTCAAAAATTAAAATTACCAAAGGAGTTTATACCAGGAGAAATTATTGCTTTCGGATATCCTAAGGAAAAAATAAAACATGCAACGAAAAAGAAGTTAGACGATCTACTATTTTTTGATTATTATAAAGAATGAGAGTTTTAAAGAAACTTATGAGTAGTAAAAAATGATTGATTAAATCTAACTTAACAACCTTTTTACAAAATATTGCTTATATTTATGATAAAATTATATTAAACATATTATAAAGATTTGCATTATAAAATGGTTTAAGCGAGGAGAGGAATATGAGCACATTAATTATCGGCCATCGTGGGTATAAAGCTAAATACATTGAAAATACACGGGAGTCTTTTTTAGAAGCTCTTAAAGCAGGTGCTGATGGTATTGAACTAGATGTCCATTTAACGAAAGACGGTGAAGTTGTTGTTTTTCATGATTTTGATTTATATCCCAGGACAAAAGAAAGTAGTTATATTTTTGAATATACCTTAGAGGATTTGAAAAAAATAGAGTTAGAAAATCATCACAGCATACCAACGCTTAGGGAAGTACTTGAGGACTTAGTTCAATATAAAGAAAACTTCTCAAGGTCTAAAATAATGCTTAATGTTGAGCTTAAGGCAGGTAGTCAAATGTATCCTGGTATTGAAGAGAAAGTGATGACATTATGCTATGATAAGCTAGACTATAATGAAGTTATTTTTTCATCCTTTGATCATCAGTGTCTTGTAAAGATTAAGTCCTCGGATAAGAGAGCACAAATCGGCGTTTTAACTACAGCGGCTTTAGTAGAACCCTGGCTTTATATCAAAAGAATTAAAGGTGATTATTATCATCCCCATTATCTAAGTCTTTCAGAGAAAAATCTTAAAGAAATGATTCAAAATAAACTATTAATTAATACTTATACACTAAATGATTTAACCTTAGGGAAACAGTTAATGAAATCTGGGATACATATGATTATTACTGATGAAGTAGAGAAAATGCTTGATTTGAGAAAAGAGGTAGATGATGAAGCTTGATATTAAAAAAACTTTTTTATTAGGATTAGGCTTTTTTTCCGTTTCACTTGTTTGGCCTTTATATAACATTTATGTACCAATATTTTTAAGAGATTTTTTAGATAGTCAGTTTCAAATCAATGCTATTATGACGCTAGACAATATTCTGGCGGTTTTTATGATTCCTTTTATGGCGTCTTTAAGTGATCGAACACATACACGTTTTGGCAGAAGGATGCCTTTTCTGATGGTAGGGATACCACTATCTGCTCTTGCATTTATATTGCTACCAAATTATACAAGTTTTATTAATCTAATGATTATTATAACTGTTCTTAACTTTTCAATGGCTATTTTTAGGGCCCCAACTGTTGCTTTAATGCCAGATATTACACCAGCACCTCTCAGAAGTAAAGCCAACGGAATTATTAACTTTATGGGCGGTCTTGCATCAGTGTTTGTTCTTATGGGTGGGTCATTCTTATATCGAATGAATGAAAACTTACCTTTTATCATAACCGCATTACTTATGTTCATTGCTTTGTCATTCTTAGTGAAATTCATTAAAGAACCAAAAGTTGGTGAGAAAAGTAAAGAAGCGCCAGTACGCTTAATTACATCCATTAAAACTATAAAAAATGATCCGGATTCAACAACTGGTTTTGTTCTACTAGCTATATTCTTTTGGTTTGTTGGCTACCAAGGGTTAGAAGCAACTTTTAGTAACTATTGTGTTCAACTATTGGGCTTAGAAGTTTCTGATGCGTCATTCATTTTAAGCTTCTTCGCATTGGCATTTTTAGTTTCAGCAATCCCAGCAGGTTACATTGGTAGTTACTTAGGAAAAAGACGAACCATATTAATTGGTTTAATAGGCGATGTTACTGTTTTTATAGTTATAGGGACAATTGGTACAGTCTTACCATTCAATCAATTATTTATGATGGGAATGATGCTAGTTGGAGGTTTTTTCTGGGCCCTTATTAATATTAACTCATATCCTATGGTTGTTGAACGAACACCTGAAGAAAGTATTGGTACATATACAGGTCTTTATTACTTTTCTTCGTCATTGGCTGCTATTACAGGACCATTGATCATAGGTGCTTTTGTTGATTTAATTAGTTTTAAGATTACTTTTCCAATAACAGCTGGATCATATTTTATTGCTTTTTTATTAATTCTTAAAACAAAAGATACAGTAAAAAAAGCTTCTAATCAAATAACAGATAGCGTGGGATCTTAGTTAAAGATTTACTTATTTATAAATTAGTTTAGAAGTTTTCTCATGTGAACTTCACCACCCAAATAATGTATTTGGATGGAGCTTCTTTTCAAGACTTCGTATACGTTATAGCTGTATATTACTAGCTTGATTTAAGTGTAGTTTGGTAATTAAGTTTTGCACCTAAGAAACATAGGCAACCCTTA
>DATFJG010000069.1:0-3036 GCA_035269305.1 Clostridia bacterium | reverse complement strand
AACAATATTACAACTATACCACCAATGATATTCTTTAAACGCTTCATTCTAACCTCCTTTTGTCTTTCGCTATTTCATTTGAGAGACGCTAATACCCTTAAAAAAACAGCTTTTCTTGCATTTCTCCATAAAACCATGGCTTTTATCTAAATTTCTAAAATTAATGCAACTACCATAATATTTGAGCTTTCATTTATTTAATTATACAAAATCGCTTCGCAATGGTGACCCTTGATCACTATAGCGAAGCGATTTTTATGTATTGATAGTAGACCTTTTTTACAAATTGTATTATTGTTAAGTTACCACACAAAACAGTAATAAATAAGTAGAAGAAGGTGCTACTATCATGTTAATTTTATCATCTTTAAGTCATAACTACAATTACATGTTCATTATTTATTTATCTAGGGGACCTCCTGTTTTTCTTATTTTAGTGTTTAATCGTTAAAAGTAATTTTTAGGCCTTAAAGGAGGATACCTATGATAAAAGAAATTTATAAAAATTATTTAAATAAGTTCTATGAAATGTTAGAGTTACGGGATTTAACCAAAAATACCATTAAAAACTATACATCTTTTTTGCTTCAATATTTAACTTGGGTCAATATAAATCTTTCTAAATCTCTTGAAGATGTTTCTTATGACGACATTCGTCTTTATGTTTTGCATCTGAAAAATGTTAGAAAATTAAAGGCTAGTACCATTAATGCACATATATCTCAACTTAGATTTTTCCATATTTATATTTTAAAGAAACCTTTTGATAAGTATGAAGTACCATTTATGAAAACTACTAGGAAATTGCCAACCATTTACTCGAAAAAAATCATCTTTCAGTTTATTGATTCTTTTAAGAACATAAGACATAAAGCTTATGCAGCTATTCTTTATTCTTCTGGTATCAGGGTTTCTGAACTTCAACATCTTAGATATGAAGATGTTAGTAGAGAAAATATGATGCTCCACATTAAAGAAACAAAATCAAGAACCAATCGTCATGCTATTTTATCTAAAAAGGCTTTAGATATTTTAACACAGTACTGGTTCGCTGCTGGTAAACCTAAAGGTTTTTTGTTTCCAGGTCACTACCATCAAGATAAGCCTGTTTCTAAGTTCACTATTAACCGTGCGTTTAATGATCACTCAAAAACTTTTGGTATTGCCCTTACGCCTCATGTGATGAGGCATCACTTCGGTTGTCACCTATATGAAGCTGGGTATGATCTTTTAGCTATTCAGAAATTGCTCGGTCATAAATCCATTAATTCGAGCACGATTTACGTCCAATTAGCCAATCCTAATCGCCTTGATATCATCAGCCCTTTTGATCATGAGTGATAACTATGGCTTATTATAGTTATCTTAAAAAGAGCGATTGTAAATATCCCATTCGATTGATTATTCAAAAGTACCATCATCTATATCTTAAAAAATATGGTCATAAATCTTTCGATTTTCATCATGAAAAGGTGTTAAATTCAATTAGTAAGTGTAAAACAGGTGATTTAGGCGGTCACGCTGTTACTTGTAATGACTGCGGCATTACTATTAATCATTACAACTCTTGTAGAGACAGGCATTGTCCTAATTGTCAAAGTATTCCAAAACTTAAGTGGGTTGATGCTCGTAAAAAAGATGTTTTAGATACATCTTATTTTCACTGCGTTTTCACTGTCCCAAAAGAATTGAATGCTCTTTTTCTTTCAAATCAAAGATTACTTTATACCCTTTTATTTGATGCTTCTGCAAAGACCATGAAGTCTCTAAGTTCAGACGAAAAGTTTCTTGGTGCTAAAATAGGGTTTATTAGTTTACTTCACACTTTTGGGTCAAATCTGAGTTACCACCCACACATTCATATGATTCTTATTGGTGGTGGCTTAACAGATACTTTGAAATTTAAACCTTCAAAAAGTGATAATTTTCTTTTTCCCGCAAGAGTTATTGCTGCTAAGTTTAGAGCTCTTTTTCTCCAAGGACTAGAATATCTATTTGAGTCAAAACAATTGATTCTAACAAAAGATCATGAGTATCTAAATCATAATTATGCTTTTAAAAAATTTCTGATTTATTTGAAAAAGAAAGATTGGAACATTAACATTAAAGAAACACTTCATGGGGCTCATAATGCCATTGAATATTTAGGTAGATATACCCATAGAATTGCTATTTCTAATAACAGAATTATCAGTGTTACTGATGATGCTGTAACTTTTAAGTACAAAAGTTATAAAACAGATGGGAAAATGAAAATTATGTCTCTTCATCCCATTGAATTTATTAGAAGATTCACCATGCATATTTTACCACCTGGTTTTATTAAAATGAGACATTATGGCATTCTTAGTAATCGGTCTAAAAAGAAAACTTTCAAGATCTTAAAAAATATCTTAAGAAACCTTAAACAAAAGAGTGAATTGGAAGGTTTAAATACTAGAGAAATCCTTCTAAAAATTTTCAAAATCGATATCTATAAATGCCAACTGTGTGGTAGCACTAATCTATCTGAAGGACCTTTAGTGATCAAAAGAGAATAGACTGATCAATTTAATATTTTTTTTAAGCCTTAAATAAAGGTTTACTTAGAATGCAAAAAAATCAAAAGAATAAGATGATTTCAACTAAATTATAAGCTGTCCATTGGTTTTAATACTTCTAAAAGTAAAAACCAGACGATTGAATCCCCATAGACGAAGATAGCGATTTGGTACAATAGGTGAAATTGTAATTGCGGTTAACTTAAGATATCTGGTTACCGCAATTTTTTGTAACCTTAATTACAATTTTCACCTAAAGAATTATATCATAGGAATTCCTTGCAATTATTGGTTTTATTAAATAAATTAATGAAATTTTAATGAAAAACAGTAAGAAAATAAGATATAATAATGATAAAGGTGGTGATAAAATGGCAAATATTAACTATGTATGTCCAAAATGTGATTCCAAAGATTACGAAATCACAAATGTTTCGATGACAGGTTCTGGTATTGCGAAGATTTTCGATGTACAAAACAATAAATTTTCTGCAGT
>DATFJG010000068.1:0-23303 GCA_035269305.1 Clostridia bacterium | reverse complement strand
CCAAGCATTTGCTCCATCAATATCAGCTGCTTCATAAAGGGCTGCATCAATATTCGTAAGAATACCTGACATTAGAATCATAAAATACGGTGCACCAAGCCATAAGTTAATAACTATAATCATTATCTTTGCTATGAATGGATCTGTAAAAAATGCTATTTTTTCAAGGCCCAATTGCCCTAGAATATTGTTGATGGGTCCTGGCCCACTTAGACCTAATCGAAAGACTAATAAAGAAATAAAAGCTGGTATAGCATATGGTAACATTAAAATTGTTCGCCAAAACTTCTTGAATTTGATACCTTTGTAGTTGACTAAAATTGCTAGAAACATACCAACAATATAATTAAGTACTGTAGATATCCCAGCCCATTGTAGTGTCCAAATAGCAACTTTTATGAAAGTGCCATTCCATATATCTAGCTCAAATAGATTTTTATAATTTTTTAGCCCTACCCAACTCACTAAGTTCCTCGGTGGCAGATAATTAGGCGAAGAGTAATTTGTAAATGAAAGTAGAACTGTAAAAAGTATTGGTAAAATAGTAAAAACTACGATCCCAATAAACGCTGGTGTGATCATTAGTTGGGGAAAATTCTTATTAAGAACTTCCTTAAGAAAAGCCTTTAATTTTAAAGGCTTTTTTCCTGCCTTGACAGCTTTAGCAGTTTTTTGTGCATCATTAACATTATAGATATATATCATTGCAAACAATGTCACAACAATTAATGTAATAGCACCATTGATTAACATGTATATAGAATGATCACCTTGGACAATAACGCCATTAACAAATTTCTGTGGTTCCTCTCCTAGGGTTATTAAGCCGTGAATATTCTCAAAAATTCCTGGTAATCTTAATAGAAATATCACTTCTACTAATGAAAATATAATACCTTTAACATAGTCTTTATTATAAAACTGTCCTAAGCCCATGAAAATTGAAGATAAAATCATGGATTTTTTTACTCGTTTCATATATCCCTCCACTTATTCTATGCTTGAAGAAATCCCATAGAACTATGAGATTTCTTCAAGAAAGGTTTAGCATAATGCTAAACCTTAATTAATTTGCTATTAGTCTTCTTGTGATGTAATGGCTTCATTAATTGTATCTGTCGCTTGTATCATTGCTTCTTCTGGTGTCTGTTCACCATTCCATGCTGATGCTAAAGCTGCAGCATAAGGATCCCATACAGTTCCCATTTCAGGGATTGCAGGCATTGGTGTAGCAAATTGTGCTTGTTCTAAAAATGGCACAACATATTCATCATCTGCAATTACATCTTCATCCATTAATGTTTTAGCTGGAGGAATCTGACCCGTTAACTTAAATCTTTCTAATAACATTTCATCAGAAGTTGCGAATTGTGCAAATAATTGAGCTGCTTGCGGATAATCAGTAAATGCGCTTACATATAAACCTCTAACACCTGAGAATGATTTTGGATTGTTTCCATTTTCTAATAATGGTAATGCAGCAATACCAAAGTTCACTTCCGCATCTTTGTAACCTTGTACTGCCCATGGACCATTAATTATAGTAGCCACTTTTCCTTCTTGGAATAAGCCGTCCATTACATCGTAGTTAGCATCTCCTGCTTGTAATGGTAGAATTTCTTTTAAACTTACCATTTCTTCTAAACCAGCAATTGATTCTTCTGTCGCTAATCCTACGTCTTTTGGATTACTACCTTCATCACCGAAAATATATCCGCCATTACCAGCGATAAATTGGTGAGAGAAATAAGCATTTGCTACATCCCATAATAATGCATACTCATTATTTCCTGGATCGTTATATGTTCTACCAAACTCAATGATTTCTGAGTAAGTTTTTGGCGCTTTTTCAATAATGTCTTTATTATAAAATAATGCATAAGTTTCTATTCCAGTTGGATAACCGTATAATTCCCCTTCGTAAGACGTTGCAATTCTTGCTGCATCTACAAAATCATTATTGATACGGTCTTTACTAATAATATTTGGATAAACTATACCCGCTGAGTAAGCTTCTCCTAAACGATCATGCGGCATTGCAAATACATCTGCTCCAACACCAGCTGGTCCATCTTGAAGTAATCTTGTAACAGATTCTGTAAAATCTACTTCTTCATAAACTACTTCAACGCCATACTCTTCTTCAAATTTTTCTCCAACCATTCGCATGAACTCGCCTTCTGGTCCTTGAGATTCCCATACTGTTAAAGCCGCACCTTCTTCTGGTGATAATTCAATTGGTTCATTTGAAGCGACCGCTTCTGTTGATTCTTCACCTACTTGTTCCTCTGCTGGAGCATCATTTGAAGCACAAGCAACTAAAGAAAATGACAATACTAATACTAAAGCTAACACTAAAAACTTTTTCATTAAAAATTCCCCTTTCGATTAATAATCTTTTTGCAATCGTTTGCATTACGATTATACAATTCCAGGGGAACCTTGTCAAATAAAAAAAAATTAAATTGTTTTAATAATCAGATAATCTCCCGGTAAGAGTTGAATTTTAGCGTTTTTAGGCACTTTTATATTTCTCATTAAATCTTTGCAATCGTTTGTGTTATTTAGTTTGATCTTCTGTTTCTTACCACTATTATTAATATAAACCTGAACTTCTGATATCTTATTTTTTCTCTTAAAAGACAGAATATTCTTGGTTATTATCCAACGGAAATCACCATTTTTAAAAACTTCATTCTCATTAGAAACTTTAATTAATTGCTTGTATTCTTCTAACAGATTCTTATCCCATTTCTTCTCATCCCATGGCATTGCTTTTCTACAATCTGGATCACCTTTACCTTCGAGACCTATTTCAGTACCATAGTAAACAGAAGTACATCCCAGATAGAATAATTCAAACACAAAGGCCATCACCAGTGCACGTTGATTTCCTTTTGCTTCGGTAACAAATCGAGGTGTGTCATGACTGTCCAGCAAATTCATCATTACTTCATTCACTTGGGTTGAATAATCAAAATATGTTCTATTCACTTTATACTTAAATGTATCTAAATCAATTTTGTTTTTCGCAAAATATTCGTAGCATGCAGTTTGGATTGGATAATTCATAATTGCATCAAACTGGTCCCCTTCTAACCAAGGATAAGAGTTATGCCATACTTCACCTACAATATAGGCATCTGGCTTTACTCTTTTTACTGCTTTTCTAAACTTTCTCCAAAATTCATGGTCAATCTCATTGGCTACATCTAAACGCCAACCGTCAATATCAGTTTCTTCAATCCAATAAGTGGCTACATCTAGCAGAAAATTATAAACCTCTTCATTTGAAGTATCTAATTTTGGCATTTTCGGTTCAAAACCAAAGGTTTCATAGTTTAACTTTTCTTCATCTACAGGAAAATCTTTAATATAAAACCAATCTTTATATTTAGATTGCTCTCCTTTTTCTTTAACATCTAAGAATTTATCGAACTTATAGCCTGAATGGTTGAAAACAGAATCAAGCACTACTTTAATATCCAAACTATGGGCTTTTTCAACTAGTTTTTTCAAGGTTTCTTTGTCTCCAAAATGAGGATCAATTTTAAAATAATCAATTGTATCATACTTATGATTTGTTGTTGCCTCAAAAACTGGTGTCATATAAATGGCATTTACACCTAATGCTGATAGATAATCTAATTTTTCATAGATTCCCTCTAAATCACCACCAAAGAAATTTTCCCGTGTTGGTTTTGCATTCCACTTCACTTTATCTTTTGGGCTTAAGTCATCATCTCCATTATAAAAACGTTCTGGAAATATTTGATAGAATACAGCCCCCTTTACCCATTTTGGAACTTGATGTACATCAATTTTATTGATATACGGAAAATGCATCAAATATTTATGAATAATTAACTCATCAGTCATATCAATGTCTTCAACAAATCCCCATTCTGTATAGTATCCGATCAATTTGCCAGCATGTAAATTGAAACGATAAGCTAATCTTTTCGTTTCTACACTTACTCTTGCTACGAAATAATCAAACTCAAAATCAGAGAAAATTTTCTCCATTTCAATTGTTTTAAATGTTTTTAAATCATACTTATCACCATAAAATAACTCTACTTTTGTTAAATCATCAGTTTTTGCTTGAAAACGAATCTCAACTTCATTTTCATTATAGGCAAAACACATATTACTTTTTGGTTTATGCCTTAATGCGTACTTATTAATCATATTTTTTCCTCCTTATGCAATCGTTTGCGCTATAATATCACACTTTTTTTATTTATACAAGAAAAAAGCTCTCATGGAGAGCTTCCTTCCTTGAACACTATTCTAATCTTTTAAGTAGATTCATATCTTCATTAATATAATCACTCGGTTTAATATGCATATCATAATACATGTTATCTCCCTTATCTGGAAACCTTGGATTGATTAGAACTTCACCTAACCGTTCAAGGGTAAGCATCCGATGGTTAAGAATTTGATATTCATATTCAACGACACGCATAATATCATAAGCATTTTTCAAAGCCACTTCTGATAGGTTCATAATATCATCTCTATTGGCATCCTTAATATAATGGGGATAAGTATATGGCATCATCATATTAATCGATTCAATGAAATTTCTCATAGGCAATTTTTCTTTCCATGCCCCATCACCGCCAATAAAAGGATAAAGTTTACTCTCGTAAAACCAAACCTTTAAACTCGGTAGAAAATAAGGGGATACAACATCATAGTCTTTGTTTTCAATAAGAGCCTTTCCTTTTCCGCTCATAATACCAACGATTAATTTCTCAACTTTTATATCATATTTCTTTAAAATAGGTTCCAGAACTTTTAACCGATACCCCTTATTTAATAAGTCATCCACTAAAATGATTGGTCGGTTAAATGACTTAATCATCTTGATTTGATTATCTATATCCATGTAGTATGGAGATGCCATAATTTCATGGAAGGATAGATCTTTATTGAAGTATTTTTCAACGTGTAAAGTCTTCGTCACTGTGTTGGGTATGATTACTCTTTTAAAAATAGCTCCAAAAGGCACACACATTGCTTCTCCATAATTTTTCTCTTTTGACGTGCGAATAGGCACATTATTGGCTTCACATACTTCTTTAATGAGATTCTCATATAACATTGTTCGATTGTAATTTACAATTAATTTTCCCGGGTAAAGTTTTGCAATCGCTCTTTGCAGATTTTTACGAGTGTTTTTAATCACTGCAATAATATTTTTATTGTTTCTATATTCGTCCTTAAACATTGAGCCTACATCCAAGTTTAATACAATTGGTGAAGTTAAATTTACAGCAAAAGGCTGGATTTCAGAGGTTAAATTTTCTATCTTTAAAAATCCTTGGTTTAAAAATAATTCGGATATTTCTGGTTTCATGGATTCTCTTACCTTCTCAATATATACACAATAACTATAATCTCTAGAAATTAGAAAAGATAAGGTTTCTGATAAAACCATTTGATAGATATCATCCATCTTTGACTTATTATTGACAAATATGAAGTTCAAGGCAACGATTCGGCCTGAAGATTGATCGATAACATAATTCATTAGATCATTATTTTCTATCTCCAAATGTATTTCTGATGATCTAATCCATCGGAAACCCGAAAAGCCAATTATTCTATTGTTATTCTCAATATTTCTTATAATTATTACTCTAAATCTAGGTTTAGCTGTAGCAGCTTTTAACCGTTTATACATCACATCATCTGGAATATTACTTAGCTCGCTTAACTCCTTTAGAATCTTATCATCAAAATCTTCTAATAGTTCAACTCCTAATGATTTGGCATTAATGATATTTTTGAATTGAGGCTCTTTTTTGTATAAGCCATTTGTATAGATATACCGTTCTGCAAAGGAATCCACTAAATCAGATATATCACGGTTAGTATCTATATAATTTCTGATTTGAGTTGAAGAAATATGCTCATACTTCTCACTTAAAGTTAAACGCATGGACTGATCATTTAATTTTTTGAAAATCTTTTTCAAAATTTTAAAATCCTTAGACGTCATCATATTCGGTCGTTCAAAAACAACATGAGGGAACCTTAAAATTGTTCCAGAATTACCCTTATACGCTGAAGCGTTTACAAGCACGTCACTTCCTACTGCTAAATAAACTTCATTTTCAGGAAATACATTCTTTAAGTTCTCAAGATCAATTTCATTAGCAATATTCACAGAGATTTCTTTAGGCAAAGTATATATTCCAAATTCTTTTGCAATAGAGCGCTCAATAATATTTCGACGAATAATGTTTGGTTGTGTACTCTTAGACCATGAAAATTCATCTACACCAAGGTGTACTTCAAATCCCATGTTTCTAATCTCAACTGCAATGGTTCGATGACTCCTAGAAAAAGGGTCAAAAGCACCAGGGAAAAAGGCAATTTTTCTGCTAAAATCCTTTGTGAGTTCGCCTTTTTGAAATCGGTACTCAGATATAAAATTATAAATTTCTTTCAGGGCTGAAGCATTATTTATAAATACTAAATCATGGGATTCATCAGTCTGCATGATCAATGTTAATAATTTTTTTATTATCATGTCAAAAATTACTTTTTTCTCTTCTAGAGACAACTCATTAGATTTAAATATATCCGAACCAATGACATTTAAAGCCATTTGTTTAACAAAAGACTCATCATGGGAAAATCCTGATAGTATAATGCCTAATAATCTAATCAATCGTTCGTTGTGACTTTCTTCACTACCGATAAATACATTTTTATAATCAGTGTATTTAACAATTGAAACGCCAGCAGTTTTTTGAAATAAAGCAATTAAATTCGAGTTGTTTGTTTCAATCTGCTCATAAAAATGATCAATGATTTCGTCAAATTCAATAGGCTTCAAATGTAATAAGAGCTCTCCTAAATACAAAGGTATATACTTTGTGAACTCATAACTTTCCATTTCAAGAGATCTAATTAGCTCAACAACAATATCATTTTTCTGTTCAAAGGATAAATATGGAAAAATTTTAATTAAACTTTTACCAGCAGTGTTACGAACATTTTCTAATGCACTGACTTTTAATAAATTACATAAGTGTTGGGCTGCATAAAATATATTCTGATAATCATGTAATATTGTATTCCTAAGTAACAGTTCAATTTGGAATCTTTTTTGTATCGGATAAGTAGCAGTTTTCAGATTACTTAGAAAAATTTCTGAAGTATACTTTAAGTCCTCTAAACAAATTTGTCTGTATTGATCAATTACTTCTTCACCACTATTAATGGTCTCAGCCAATTTAAACCAAGCAAAGTTTTCAGCAGGATCTTGTTTATTAAAAACACCATCACTGACGAGTTCACGAATGTGAAATTTTTCAAAATCTTCTTCATTGATGTATGGATATATTTCATAGAAGGCATTAAGAGCTCTTAGTTTTAATTTTTTATCACTTGCAAATACTAATTTCATAACAAAATTTATTACATCTGTCATTTGATACAACTCAAAGTTCTCGTATTTAAGGATACGTGTTAACTTTAATAAATAAAACTCTTTTTTCTCTGTTAACTCCGGATCATTAAAATAACCGATTAAAAGATCAATGCTTTCACTAAATAACTCTTCATCAATATATTCAAAATAACCTAAAACAATTTCTCTCAAACTATAACCTATTAAATCTTCATGCTTTTCAATGACTGTTTTTGGAGGCGTTAATGATTTCTCAATATATTCTTTGAATAACCGAATAGTTGTATAATCCGTTTCTTTAAGTACAGCCCCCTTGGGTAGCTCTTTTCTTAATTTTTCATCATATGTAGCAATTAATTTGCCAAGCAATTTCCCACATAACTCCCTAACATCTTCTTCTTTTGAGACCAGATTGTTATATAAAAACTCAATAATAATTATCTTTTGTTTCTGAGTTAGATAAGTAGAATAGCGATCAAATGCTTCAATGTATCCTCTTGTAACAGTAGAATTTCTAGTATTTCTAGCTTCTTCTAGCAATTTGTTAAGTGATGTTTCATTTCTTAACTTATACATCAAATTTATATTATGTTTAATCGATAAATAAACTGCATTCTCTATTATTTCTTTTCCTTGCATTATAGAATACAATTTTTCCTTTAAATGTAATGGTTTATTTAGCATCTCATTTGGTTCAATATTAATTGAATAGTCAAGTAAAAATGCTTCAAAATCTTTTAGTTTATTGTAGACCCTACGGTATCGATTCTCTTTAGCATCATCAACATTATCAAGTTTATTTAAAATGACACTAAAGGCTTCTTTTAGAGAATAAAATCTCATTTCTTTTTCGCCATTAGCATCTTTGTCTGCTTTTACTCGAAAATCAGCATAAATTAATATTAAAGCTTCTAAGGAAAGATTCTCTAATTCTAGATCCCAAGTGGAATGATTAATTGCAACATTTCTAATGTATGTAATATTACGCTTTTTAAACCATTCACCAGTATAATAATAATGAAAGTAAGCAACACGATTTTGTTCATCTTTTTTACAACCAAATTTCCCAATATCATGACCTGCTGCGGCCCCAGATACACGCCCTAAATCTACTTCTATTCCAATTTCCTTTAATTGTCTAGCAATATTCAAACTTAAATAGTGCACACCACAAACGTGCTTAAAAGTAGTAAATCCCATAACTTCTTGATTTAGTTTCATCATTTCTTCCACATAATCTTCTTTATAATATTTTATAAAATTAACGTATTCAAGAGGCGATTCTAAATTACTAATTTCCTCCTTTGTTAAAAATTCAATTGCATAATCACTTTCCCAAGTTTCAACATTATTATGTTTTTCATAGTTTAAGAATACTCTTAAAATAGCTAAATATACAACTGTTACTTTTTCATAGGATTGATCTAAGGGTACTTCTAAAACATCAGGAAAATTTTTAACTAAAGTTACTTCATAGAAATGCTCCATAGGACTCAGGGGCAATCCATTGTCAGAAATTACCTCTAATAATGGTAGAAATACTGAAAATATTCTATTAGAATCGAAATTCTCATTTTGAATCAATCGAATAATTTCACTTATATTTGATTTAGAATTAAAAAAATTGTTAATCATTATTAAGTCGTTCTTATTTGTCAATTCATGATTAATCAGTTCATTTTTTATACTGTTAATAAATTTTTTCATAAAATCCTCCTTTAGTCTATCTTATCATAAAATTAAAAATAACAAAATTGAAAATGTTGCCGATAGTGTAAATAAGGAGGTGGACTTATGGATATTCAAAAATCAAATAACATGAACAGAATTTTATACTCTAGTTATCGGTCGCATCATTCAACAACTAATAAGATTGAACGAACTGAAAATACATTTGCTAATCAATTGTCAGAGTCAAATAATTATTTAACTATAATTGATGAGTTTTATCATTCCTTAAGACAAAAAAGGGACAGAAAAAGACAAGCTGAACTATTTCATAAGTACCCTATCAATCAAATCATTGATTTAATCGTTGATTTAGTAAACTCTTATAATGAGCATTACTTAAAGTTATTAAACCATGACAATAAATACGAGACAAAAAAGCATATAAAAATAAAAGATGAACTTAAAAAATTTGAATTTAATCTTAGCCAGATTGGTATTCGTATTAGCCAACGCAACTTATTAAAAGTCAATACAAACTTTTTAAAAGAAAAACTCAAAGATTCCTGTACATATGCAGATTTTATCTTTGAAAAGAATGGCTTAATTGAACATTTACAAGAACTTTATGAAGAGAGAGTTATAAAGAACAAGAGAACACATTTTGATAAAAAAGGTTAATTTTAAAAAAGGGGCTTACATCTACTTAATGTAAGTCCCTTTTTTTAATATATATACTATCTTAATTCCGCATCTAATTCTTCTTCTATTTTTTTAATAACTAACTCATATTTCTTTGTTACCTCTTTTTCTTTTAAAGTTCGTTCTTTTGACCTAAATATTAAATTATATGCCATAGATTTGTAACCTTCATCGATCTGTTCACCTTCATAAATATCAAAAAGAGTGACTTTTACTAAGTGTTTGCCACCATAATCGTTAATGACATCCACAATTTCTTGATGAGAAATATCTTTTTTAACTAGTAGCGCAATATCTCTTTCAATAGATGGGTATTTAGGAATTGATTCGAACTTAATATCAATATCTGACTGATCTAATATCTCATCATAATCTAAATCGATCATATAAACACGTTCATCCACATCAAAATTTTCCATAGTTTTAGGATGCATTTCGCCAATTGTGCCAATAACTTTTCCCTTTGATTCAACAGTAGCACATTTACCTGGATGATAGGTTGGATTATTTGCTTCTTTTAATAATCTATAATCATTTAAACCTAAACCTTCAAGAACATTTTCCAAAACGCCCTTCATTGTAAAAAATGTCTCTGATTCACCATAACTACTAATAACCAATCTTTTCTTCTCATAAGGTTCATCAATTACTGGTACTTGTTTTGGCACAAAAATGTTTCCTAGTTCAAATAATCTTGCTTCCTTTATATTTCTATTATAGTTATTCTTAATAACCTTTAACATATTCGCTAGTAAAGTTGTTCGCATCATGCTAAACTCCTCACCTAAAGGATTTTCTAGTTCAACGAAACGACGTAAATAACTCTCCTTTGAAAGGCGTAAATCATCTAAAATTGAAGGACTTACAAATGAGTAAGTTGTAATTTCACTCACGCCATTTGAAAATAAAATTTCTTTTGTAAGGACTTCTAATTTTTGACTATAGGTACGGTCTCCCCAAGTATTGCCTTCTGGAAGAGTTTTTTCGATATTTTCATAACCAAAAATTCGAGCAATTTCTTCAACAAAGTCTATCTCTTTTTTTAGATCTAGTCTAAAAAGTGGCGGCGTCGCAACGATTACATCATCTTTCAATTGAGCTTTTATTTTTAGCTTTTCTAAAATAGCCATCATTTCCTCAGCACTAATCTTAGTGCCTAATAAATCATTCACTCTATTCACTCGAACCTCAATTGACTGCTCTTCAACTTTTCTAGGGTATTTATCAACAATCCCCTTTACAATTGTCCCAGCACCTAATTTTTCTATTAAATGACATACACGATCAGCTGTATCTTTAACAATCGATGGCGAAATACCTTTTTCATATCTAGAGGAAGCTTCAGATCTTAAACCCAAACTCTTCGATGATTCCCTAATATTTTTTGCATCAAAGTTAGCTACCTCAATTAAAATATTTTTTGTACCTTGTTTAACCTCTGTTTCATCTCCACCCATGATACCTGCAATTGCTACTGGTTGCTTTGCGTCACAAATAACTAAGTTATCTGCTGTAAGTTTTCTTTCAACATCATCTAATGTTATAATCTTTTCATCTTTTTTCGCTCTTCTAACAATAATTTGATTGCCTTCTAAAGTATCTAAATCAAATGCATGTATTGGTTGTCCATATTCAAGCATAATATAGTTTGTAATATCAACTACATTATTCGTCGGTCGAACCCCAGCTTTCATTAAAGCCAACTGCAGCCAAGCCGGTGATTCTTTTATTTCAACATTTTTAATCACACGTCCGGCATATCTTGCACATAGATCTTCATCTTGAATTTTTATAGTTACATAATCATTAACGTCTTCTATTTCTTTATTAATAGATAATTCTGGTAGACTTAATTCCTTATCAAAGGTTGCAGCAGTTTCTCGTGCCATACCTAACATACTTAAGCAGTCTGGACGGTTTGGAGTGATTTCAAATTCTACTATTGGATCATCTAACTTAAGTGCAGTTTTGATAGCTTCGCCTAATGTGTATTCACCATTTAAAATGTAAATACCATGTACATATTTTTGTGGAATAACACTTTTATTGAATCCCATCTCTTCTAGTGAACATAGCATACCTTCTGAAGTTTCACCACGTAATTTCCCTTTTTTAATTTTTGTACCATCAGCAATAACAGCGCCATCAAGTGCTACTGGAACATAATCATTAACATTGCAATTTGTAGCACTTGTGATGATTTGAATTTTTTCACTACCGACATTTACTTGCATAACAAATAATGTATCTGCATTAGGATGGCTTTCAATTGTTTCAATTTGACCAATAACAATATTTTCAAAACCATCTGCTAAGTTCACAACACCTTCTGTATTTGAACCACTCATAATCAATTCTTTTTCTAAGTGGTCTATGGACATATCATCAATTTTTACATAATTATTTAACCAATTAATTGGTACTAACATTTATACCCTCCTATTAAAACTGCTTTAAGAACCTAACATCATTTTCAAATAAAATACGTATATCATCTATTTCATATTTCAACATTGCTATTCGATCAATTCCCATACCAAAGGCAAATCCACTGTATTTTTCAGAATCAATACCACATTCTTCTAATACATTCGGATGCACCATACCACAACCTAAAATTTCAATCCATCCATTGCCACTACAGAAACGACACCCTTCACCACCACATTTAAAACAAGTAACATCCACTTCAGCACTTGGTTCAGTGAATGGGAAATCATGAGGTCTAAACTTTGTTTTCGTTTGTTCACCAAATACTCTTTTAGCAATTAAATCTAATGTTCCTTTTAAGTCTGCCATAGTAATATTTTCATCAACAACTAATCCTTCAATTTGATGAAACATAGGAGAATGTGTTGCATCCAACTCATCAAATCGGAAGCATCTTCCTGGAGAAATAACTTTAATTGGTGGTTCTTGATCAATCATTGTACGAATTTGTACTGGTGATGTTTGTGTTCTAAGTAACAATTCATCATTTATATAAAAGGTATCTGATTGACTTCTAGAAGGATGGTCTTCTGGTGAGTTAAGGGCATCAAAATTATTATATACTGTTTCAATTTCTGGTCCCTCAGCTACCATAAATCCCATACCTATAAAAATATCACTCAACTCATCAACCATCTTGCTAATAGGATGCTGATGCCCCCGTTCTCTTTTAATCCCAGGAATCGTTACATCAATATTTTCTTTTCTTAATTGTTCTTCCAATTGTTTTTCTTCTAAAACTTTTTTATACTTTTTTAATTTGCCTTCAATTTTATTTCGAGTTATATTTCCTTTTTTACCAATAATTGGTTTCATTTCATTTGGTAAAGACCCCATATTCTTAAGTATGTTAGTCACTTCACCCTTTTTTCCTAAATATTTTACTCGAATGGTTTCAAGTTCTTCTAATGTTTCACTGGCATCAATCGCTTTTATTGCATTTTCTAAAATCAGATCTAGCTTTTTCTCCACAATGTACTCCTTTCTAAACAAAAAAACTTCCTCCCCAAAAAGGGACGAAGTTTGATCCGCGTTACCACCCAAATAGTCATAATGACCACTCTTAACATGTATCGTATGTTAATCGACAATATTTTTAGTATTGTAGCTCCAAAGCGAACTTCATTATAAAAAACTTTAAAGGTTCCCAGCATTTCCTTCTCTCTTGAAAAATTTTTTATAACTACTTTCTTTTTCTTAGCTTAATATCTTACTTGCCATTATAGCATATTATTTATTTCGACTCAATCTTTTCTTTTATCTTATACATCATTATACCAGCAGCAATACCTGCATTTAAACTTTCCGCAGTGCCCTCAATAGGAATGTTCACTGAATAATTTGCTTTAGATAAAATCATATCGTCAATACCAGAGCCTTCATTACCAACAATAAGAACAACTTTTTCTCCATAGTTTACCCCATTGTAACTTGTTGTTGAATCTGCCTCTGTTGCAATGATTTGATAGTCTCTGTTTTTTAGTTCATCAATAAAAGTTAACTCGTTATCAATAAAATAGATATTTATATTTAAAATAGATCCCATAGTTGCTCGAATAGTTTTTTGATTATATGGATCTACTGTTCCTTTAGAAATAAAAAGCTCATTAAAACCTGCAGCATCTGCTGTTCTAATAATCGTTCCTAAATTCCCCGGATCTTGTATACTATCAACATAAATGCATTTATTTCCTAAATCTTCTAAATCACTTTTATCTGATAAAGATCTAATATTTACCACGGCTAAAATGCCTTGACTCGTTACTGTATCTGCTAGTTTTTCAAATAATATATCGTCAACTTGCGCATAAGTATGACTTTCTTTATAAACACGTTTTACAATTTCGCGTCCACCACTGACATCAAAAACTCGTGTTGAAAAAAGTATAAATTCAATAGATGCACCTAAATCCATGGCATGGTTTAGTAAATTTATCCCTTCTACAATATAAAGTCCTTCTTGATGTCGTGTCTTTTTTCTACTGAGCTTTCTTACTAATTTAAGCTTACTATTATCATTTGATTCAATAATCATTTATATACCTCACATTCATGAGAATTTAAACTCCCATTATTACCTCTACTACATGAATAAAAAATAAACCACTGAAAAATCAGTGGTTAGTTTTATTTATAAATTTTCCTTTGCAACGTCTACTAACTTTGCAAAATCCTCTGGATTATGAATAGCCATTTCAGATAACATCTTTCTGTTTACCTGAATATCTGCTACTTTTAAACCATGGATAAATCTAGAATAACTTAATCCATTTTGTCTAGTTGCAGCATTTATTCTTGTAATCCATAATTTTCTAAAATCTCTTTTTCTTTGCTTTCTTCCAGTATAAGCAGATCTTAATGATCGCATAACTGCAGTATTAGCAGCTCTGAAAACTAAGCTCTTTTGTCCATAAAAACCTTTTGCTAACTTTAATATTTTCTTATGTTTCTTTTTGGCGTTAACGCCACCTTTTACTCTAGCCATTTTGAAGCCTCCTTATTATTTATACGGTAACATTTCGTTTACTCTTTTAGCATCACATTTTTTAACTGTTCCTTCTTTTCTAAGCTTACGCTTTCTCTTAGGAGACTTCTTAGTTAATATATGACTTCTAAAAGCTCTTTTAGTTTTAAATTTTCCAGTACCTGTTTTCTTGAATCTCTTAGCTGATCCTTTATGCGTTTTCATTTTAGGCATTTGAATTCCTCCTTATTTTATATTGATTAATCTCTTTTTGGTTCAATAAATGCAGTCATATTACGACCTTCAATTGAAGCCTTTTTGGAAACAGTACAGATATCTTTACCTACAAAATCGATGAATTTTTCAACAACATCATAACCTAATTCTTTGTGTCCCATTTCTCGACCTCTAAATCGTAAATTGATCTTAACATTATTTCCATCTTCAATGAACGCTTTTGCTTTATTCGCTTTTGTTTGTAAATCATGGTCTTCAATCTTTACACTTAATCGCAATTCTTTTGTTTCAACAGTTGAACTGTTTTGCTTTGCTCTTTTAGCTTTTTTTGCTTGTTCATATTTATATTTGCCATAGTCCATCATTTTACAAACCGGCGGCTTTGCACCAGGAGCAACTTTGATTAAATCTAATCCTTTTAAATATGCAGCATCAATGGCCTCATTAATATGCATAACGCCTAACTGTTCACCATCTTCACTTATTACTCTTACTTCCTTATCACGAATATTTTCATTCATTTCAGGTTTTTTACTTTTAATATTTGCACCTCCATACTCTTACTTTTAATTGTCAAATATAAAAAACGGGTATAAAATACCCGTTATGCTCAAAAAATACATAGTTATCCTATCTATAAAATAACTAAAAATTGTGCGACACATACGAACCAAGGTTGTATGGTGAGAAAGGGTATTTCTGCTTGACAATCAATATCTAATTTTTTTACTACTCAACAAGTGTATCATCTGATTTTATCTTTGTCAAACAATTTTATTATCTATTCTTCAATGTTTTCCATCTTTTTCTTAGCAATACGATAGTAACTAATAAAAGCTACTAGAGTTGATGCCGTTGCAGTAAAAATTAATACATTGTTTAAAATTTCATTAAAATCAAAAGTAATAAGAATAATAGATAGATAGAACAATATTGTCGCTGTCTTACCATACTTATTAGCTGGTATCACTATTTTTTTCTTTGATAAGTAAAACCGTATCCCACCATAGATCATAAATAGCTCTTTCGATGCCACAATAATTAAAACAATCATTGGAATATATCCGCGAATAGTGAAGACTGTCAAAACACTCATTAACATAAGTTTATCGGCGAAGGGATCAAGGACTGCGCCAAGCTCTGTCTGCATGTCATATTTTCTTGCAATATAACCATCAAGTGCATCTGTAATACCAGCCATTATGAATATAACTAAAGCTACCCACTTACTTACTAAAAAAAATGTTCCTACGAAAATAGGAACAAGTATGATTCGAATAATCGTTAATATATTTGGAATATTCATCACATCACAACCTTTAAATCTACACCTTAAGCAAACCTTCTAAAACGCCTTTATTTTGGATGTCTTTTTTTAATATATAATCACTAATACCCATTTTAAATAAATCTTTAATATCTTTTACTTCATCGTAAGAAGATATTAATACAATTGGGATGTGCTTAAAATTATTTGATTTGATTTCATCAATTAATAATACAGCATCCATATCTTCCAGTACATATGCAGTAAAAATCATATCAACAGATTCCTTTCTTAAAAGTTCTAAGGCTTCGGAACCACTGGTAGCAAAGATTACATTGTAACCAACATTAGAAACTAAGTCAGAAATTATTTTTTGAAAAAACACTGACCGTTCTATGTACAAAATAGTTTTCATTATTTATCTCCTCACTCTTTTGTATATAATATAATAAAAGTCATCAGAAGTTAATATTTTTTTATATTTTCTTTTTCATTGACTTTTATAGCTAATTTAATAAAATAAAGGTGAGGTGATAAAATATGTATAATAAAGAAATGTTCATTAAATCAATTAGTAAAGACGAGAAAGAAAGAATTTTAATCGCAGTTCAAAACCATTTTGCACCCCAATTAAAAGAAGATAAAGTGAAATCAGAAATCAAAAAAATGATTTCTGAAGTTCTGGGAGAAGATTTTATACAATTAGAAATTGGTAAAAATATGTTGCGTGTAACTGTAGAAAAAGACACTGACGAAAATATTACTAAGATTAATAATTATATTGATCAAATGCTTCAAATGGCTGGACAATTCATGGAAAACATGGAGAATCAAGAAGAATCAAATTAAATTTCAATCAAAAGAAATAGTATTTTATTATGCTATTTCTTTTTTATTTTTAGTTTGAAAGAAATTATGATAAAATTAATAATAGATTTAATTAATATTCAGAATATTCTGGATATTAATTTGCTTAGTAAAATAGTAGGAAGGTGAATAATATGGTATCTTATATTAATGGAGTTATCGAAAAAGCTAAAGAGATTAATAAGTTTGAAAAAGAATTTATTCAAGCTGTAGAAGAAGTTCTAGTATCACTTGCACCGGTATTTGAAGAAGATCCTAGATATGCTGAAGCAAATATTTTGGATCGTCTAATTGAACCCGAACGTCAAATTATTTTTCGTGTACCTTGGGTGGATGATTCAGGTAATTTACAAGTAAATCGTGGCTTCAGAGTACAATTCAATGGCGCCATTGGACCTTATAAAGGTGGTTTAAGATTTCACCCTTCAGTCTATATAGGTATCATTAAATTTTTAGGCTTTGAACAAATTTTTAAGAATGCTCTTACTGGTTTGCCTATTGGTGGCGGTAAAGGTGGATCTAATTTTAATCCTAAAGGAAAGTCAGATGATGAGATAATGCGTTTTTGTGAAAGTTTTATGACGGAATTACATAAGCATATTGGACCAAATGTAGATGTCCCCGCTGGTGATATTGGTGTTGGTAGTAGAGAAATTGGTTATCTATACGGACACTATAGACGCATCAGAGGAGTATTTGAAAATGGGGTTTTAACAGGTAAAGGCCTCCAATACGGCGGTTCTCTTGTAAGAACTGAAGCAACAGGCTTTGGTTTAATATACTTTGTTGAAGAAATGTTAAAAGCTAATAATAGTTCTTTTGATGGAAAAGATGTTATTATATCTGGTTCAGGGAATGTGGCTATTTATGCACATATGAAAGCTACGGAATTAGGTGCTAACATAATCGCAATGAGCGATTCAAGTGGTTATATTCTTAACCCTTCTGGAATTGATTTAGATGTCGTTCGCGAAATCAAAGAAGTGAAACGTGGTAGAATCAAAGAATATTTAGAAACTTATCCTGAGACAACTTATGTAGAGAATTGTAAAGGTATTTGGGAAAACAAATGTGATATTGCATTACCATGTGCAACTCAAAATGATATTACCTTAGAATCTGCAAAAAAAATAGTTGAAAATGGTGTTTTTGCAGTTGGTGAAGGCGCAAATATGCCTACAACAAACGAAGCCATTAAGTATCTTCAAGAACATGATATATTAATTGCCCCTGCTAAGGCAGCAAATGCTGGTGGTGTATCAGTTTCTGCTCTAGAAATGGCACAAAACTCTATGAGATACTCCTGGTCATTCGATGAAGTTGATAAGAAGTTAAGAACAATTATGGCAGATATCCATAAACATGCTGTAGATGCAGCTCAGGAATATGGCTTAGGATATGATTTAGTCGCAGGTGCAAATATCGCTGGTTTTAAGAAAGTAGCAGATGCTATGTTGGCACAAGGGAAATACTAAAACTTAATAACACATTAAAAAAGCACCTACCTCTATTTTTATAAGAGGTATGGTGCTTTTTATTAACTCAAAATACTTGGTAGTAATGCAAAAATTCCTATTAATAGAAATAATCCCACTAATAAAAGGATTGCAATAGGATTAGCAAAATTAATTGTAAATCCTACACCAAATCTTTTTTCAATGAAAATACTTGGATCATTCTTATTATAATAAATCATCCCAAACTTCCAGAACTGGTCATCGTCTCTATTCATCTCATGAACTGCTTCTATAGTTTTATCTTTTAATCGACTGCCACCTTGTCCTGTTGTGATAGCTGTGATGCCAGCAATCAAAAATATTAAAACCAAAAATAATATATTTATAAAGTTGTATAACTCAGGTGATATATTAATGCTTCCTCCGGTATCAAAATTATAAAGAGAAAACAAGCTTAAAAGTAAAAACATTATGCTTGTAACAGCTGTTGACCAACGCTTTTTAAAAATATTATTCCTTACTTTAGATTGATTTGGATCTTCAACATCCAATTGTACTTTAGTCAATCTTATTGATTTATAAGAAACAAACATAATTATGAAAATAAATAACTGCATAGCAGGCAACAAAAATATTGAAAAGGATGTCTTTGGTATACTTTGAGTCCCGACGCCTTGAATATTCCATTGGTAAGGTATTTCACTAGGAAACTGTGAATAATTCACTTTTACGTAGATAGCATTACCAAGTACAATTAACCCACCAATAATAAAAGCAAGTTTTGCCAAAATTTTGCTTCCTTCGTCTTTTTTTGTTTCGACAATAGTCACTTGACGCTTTTTAAAAGTCCACTGTTCTTTTTCTTTTAGTTCTTTTACCTGTTTTCTACTTTTCAAAAAGTAAACAATTGATAAACCAATGACTGAAAAAATACCTATAATATAGATCCCGGGGCGAGTATCTCCATTAACCATAAAACTAATGAGTAGCGCAATGGGTAGAGCTGATATAAGTAATTTTTTGCGATAATTATTAATGATCTTATTAATCCTTTGATCACCTATCACTTCTATTGGGACTCTTATACTAAATACAATATCTTTTCTCGTTAACTTTGGCATAATTACCTGAATACCAATCAAAAAACTAAATATTACAAGATTTAATAAAATATTTGACATATTATTCATATGCTACTTCCTTTCAATCATTCGATCAAGTATCGAATTTATTTTTAATCGAATTTCATCATGACTTTTACCACTACAAACTAAAGTTGCTATTAGGGTATTTAATCCATCATCTACTAATAGTTTTTGTTCATCATCTAGTGCAATGGGTAGTTTGGCAACAACAGCACCCTTTCTTCTATTCACATGAACAAATCCTTCGGCTTTAAGCTGATTATAAGATTTACGAATAGTATGTAGATTAACACCTAAATCACTGGCTAGCTCTCTAACAGAGGGTAGTGATTCTCCTGGTTCTAAATCCCTCATTGCTATCCCCATAACAATTTGATCTTTTAATTGCTGATATATAGGAACTTCTGATTCAAAATCCAATTTAACTAACACATTTTCACTTCCTTTCTCTAACAGTGATAACTGTTATATATATAGTATAACAACTATTACTTTATGTCAATTAAAAAAGAATGACTTAAGTCACTCTTCGAAAGTTATTCATGAATTCATATGAACTATTTGTTCTGTCTCGGAATAATAAAATATTTATTGAATAGATATCCCATGCAAATTAATAAAACTAATGAAAAAATACCTTTTAATACTCCCAAAACAATACTTTTACTAAAATCAGAATTATGTGTTGAAAGAATCATATAGATAAAATAGTAACCAAAACTCCATTTAACTACTTGAGGTTTATTAGATAAATCATCAATCATTGCTTCTATTTGATCTCGAATTCTAGACAGGATAATCGTTGTTAAGATAACAATCCATATTTGGGCTAACATACTCACAATTATAATTGTTAGATCATTACTAATAAATAAACTCATCAAGATTGCCAAAGGAAAAATAGTCAATTGTCCTAATATTAAAAATACAAATACTAACATTGTCTTGATAAGAGATTCAGTTAATTCAATCTCAAATAATCGATATAAAACTAAAAAAATAATTAAATGAATTGAAACCAGTGAAGCAACAGTAGAAATAAATGGGAATACTTTGGCCATTATAATTCTCGCCAATAAGACTAACATATTACTTGTTAATAATAATAAGATTCCATCAAATGAAAAAAACCACTTATAGCTTTTCTTCTCAATCTTTAATAGTACATATAAAACAGCAAAGACTTCTAAACCCGTTGTAACTACAGTAATAGTATTTTCCAAAGTTATCCATTTCTCCCTTATAAAATTCCAAATTTCAATCAAACAACGTCTTTTAGTTTTTTCTCCTTTAACTGAGAAATTATGACTCTATAAAACAGATAAGTTATAATTACAACAAAAACACTAATAATTAAACAACTAAATAAAAACGAGTCAAAATATTCGAAAACACATTTACGCAAAGATATTGCCCACCCAGGAAAATAAAATAAATAGCTACTGTGGCAATAAGATGTTTTACATTATTAGACATATGTTCTAAGTGTTCAAGAATCGTTTTATTGAACTTAGGATAAATATAAGTCATTAATAAACCTACCCAAGTTAAAACTAAAAAAGCATTTGCAAGAAAACTTATCTCATATGATAAAATATAATTAATTAGAAATGTTAGAGGTACAGACGTTATAGATCCAATAAACATAAGTACCTGCATCAATACAACTTTTTTAATAGACATTACTATACTATTATCATAATACTGATTAAATATTATGATAATAATTAAATATATTACTCATATTATGAATACTGACGACAACATTGGAAAATCCAAACTCAAAGTATTATTAATAAAAGTAGCAAAATACGTCAAAAATAGGCCTACTAAAAAAACCTTCGGCAATAAATATGTTTTCATTTTTTCCCTTCTATCCTTGTAACAATATATAACATAACCATGGTTTCATACAATCCAACGATCATTACAGTTAAACTTAAATTATTCATAATTCACTTCCATTGCTTACAATTGCAGTAGAATTATCTGATATATTTCTACTAACTTTTTTCATTGCTTTCTATTTTCCTTTTTAGATAATATTTGTATACAATATAAGTGAAAAAACTAACTGTAAAAATTGATAGAATTACTATAATAAGCATTGTATTAAAACTATAGGCATAAAATCTCATTGAATATTTAAATAGAATTGATAATGCGATCAAATAAAACACTCCTAATAAGACTAGAGAAAAGTGTTTGTTAATGAACCTAATTCCTTTATAAATATACTTAGAGAATTTATTATAGAAGAAAAATATAATAATGGCAGTCCAACCTTGAGCAATAAAAGCCAAATAGAGTGAGTATTGTTCATAAGTAAAGAAAAAATTGATTAAAAACATAAGTGGTATAGATGATAATTGAAAAAAATTGAGCGTAAAAAAAAGTACAACTGTTTTGACAATAGATATTTTTAATCTATTTTTAAAATAGTTCTGAAATAAAATGAAAGTAAAAATCATTGCTGTCAGCGGTAATAATAAAAACACCATTACTGGGAAGAATAAGTCAAAAATATTTTCCATAAAAAAACTAAAATATGCTAATATTATAGATAAAATAATACCATAAATTGCCATTCGATTCGTAAACTGGCGTTTTTCAATTTTATGCATATACCAAATGATTATCATAAAATCAATAGAATGCATTATAAGTTGTATTGGACTTACACTAAGCAAAACTACCACCTCCATTTTACAGCTTTACTCTAAGGATTACTCCTAGCCTAATGGATTTTCATCAGCTTTAATAAAATACTTATATATCATAAAAGTTAGACCACTAAGAATTATTAGAGACATTAAAACCATCATTACTAATGCAAAGACATTATCAATTAAATACGTCCTAAGATATGTCACTGCAATTACATATACTATAAAATAAAAATAACTCCCCATAACATAATTAGTGTGATTAGAAAAATCTAAAATCATTTTATTCACTCGATTTCTAAATCTAGGGTAAATAAAAAACATAAAAGCTATTATCCAAAATTGAGCAAAAAAGCCCATAATATCCATCATTAACTCATAACCTAATATTGAAGAAACAATTGGAAAAAAAGGAATTAAAGTCAATTGACAGATAACAACAATTAAAATTGTAAGACTAGTTTTTAACACTGATCCTACTAAAGTATTTCTATAGAATTGATTAAACAAAATAAAAATGAATAATGTATGAAATAGTATTACAGAAGAAGTGCCAATTAAAGGGAAAACTCTACTAATTGAAAATCTAATATAATATGAAAAAAACATCATAAGTATTGCTAATATTAAACCCTTCATAAATATTTTTCCATTTACTTCTTTCTGTTCTATTTTACAAGTAATTATTAATATTGCAATCAACTCTATAAATTGAGTAAGTGCATCAATAAAACTCAGCGCTTCCAAATAATCATCCTTTCAGTTACTTAAGATTCTTCAGTAAACCAGCAACTCTTGTTTCTAATGGCTTAAATAACTTTTCCTGATCAAGTTCTGGTTTTCTTTCTGCTAACTTGTTTAGAAGTATGTTGCAACCGTAATCCATGCCTTGACAGCCTGCAAGGAGC
>DATFJG010000067.1:0-5032 GCA_035269305.1 Clostridia bacterium | reverse complement strand
TAGAAGGCGTAAATCTACTATTGGTGATTTAGATATACTTGTTTGTGGTACTGATAGCGAAAAAATTATGAAATATTTTAACGATTATGAAGATGTGAATCAAGTACTATTAAGTGGCGAAACAAAATCATCAGTTCTATTGAATGATGGTATTCAAGTAGATTTAAGATTAGTTAAAAAAGAAAACTATGGCTCTGCTTTACAATATTTTACTGGCTCTAAGGAACATTCTGTAAAATTGAGAAAAACTAGCAAGGAGCAGGGGTTAAAGATAAATGAATATGGTATTTTTGATGGCGATGAACGATCAGGTGGCGCGGAAGAAAAAGACATGTATGAAATTTTGGGTTTGCCTTATATTGAACCAGAACTACGAGAAAATCG
This sequence comes from Clostridia bacterium, assembly GCA_035269305.1. Lineage (GTDB taxonomy): Bacteria > Bacillota > Clostridia > Peptostreptococcales > Acidaminobacteraceae > DATFJG01. The sequence continues at coordinate 4,648 of DATFJG010000067.1, read as the reverse complement.
TGGAGAACTTGAAATAAAACAAGCAAGTGATTTACCAGATTTAATCACATTAGAAGATATTAAAGGCGATTTGCAAATGCACACAGATGCATCGGATGGTAACAATACAATGGTAGAAATGATAGAAGCTGCTATTGAAAAAGGGTATCAGTATATTGCAATTACAGATCATTCAAAGCGTGTCACAATAGCCAATGGTCTAGATGTCAAGCGAGTTAAAAAACAGATAGAAAAAATTGATAAAATGAATGAAAAATATGATGACATAAAAATACTTAAAAGTATGGAGGTTGATATCTTAAAAGATGGTAGTTTAGATTTACCAGAGGATATCTTATCTAAACTTGATATCAGAATTTGTGCGATACATTATAATACAAATCTTTCACGAGAAGATCAGACCAAACGAATGATTAAAGCTATTGAAAATCCTTTTTGTGATATTATCGCACACCCAACTGGACGAATCATTTTAGACAGAGAACCTTATGCAATTGATTTAGATCAAGTAATGGTAGCAGCAAAGGAAAATGATTGTATATTAGAAATCAATGCACAACCGGAACGATTAGATCTTTCAGATCAGTATATTAAAAAAGCTGTAGAAATGAATGTAAAACTTGTGATATCCACCGATGCTCATAGTACTGGAGGCCTTGAGAATATGAAATATGGTGTTTATCAAGCTAGAAGAGGCTGGTGTAGTGCAAATGATGTAGTTAATACACTTGCATTAAGTGATTTACTGTCATTGATTAATAAAGAAGGTTCTAAAAGTTAAATAAATTGTAATTTACTCTTAAGAAAATAATGGTTTTGCTGACGAATAAGGATAATTATTCAACTGATTTTGGAGCTAATGATAATTTAAGTAAAAAAGGGTTCTAAACTATCATATTGATAAGAGACTTCTCTAGAATTTGATCATGGAAACTATCTTAAAATTCAAAAATAATAGGAATTGATTCAAAAGACATAACACCTGTATTTACTGGTAAAATTGAGAAATGTAATAGGAAGTAAGGCTAGCCTAGGAGTAAATTTGAAACTAAAAGTTTAAATTATATAACTCTGAACAGAGCATGCTTTAACTTAGAAAAATCCCTACTTGATAAAGATTTACCTTTATTAGGGATTTTTTTTATTATAAAGAAATCAAAATGCTAATGTTATTCAGTCGTCTCTTAAAATTGTAAAATACTTGACAGTATTACCGTTATGGTGTAATATACATATATAACAGTGGCACGGAGGGGGTTTTATGAATTTTAATCCAAACAGACCGATCTATATTCAGATTTGTGATGGGATCATTGAGAGAATTGTTCGAAATGATCTAAAAAAGGGTAGCCAGTTAGAAAGTGTAAGAGAGTTAGCCGTATCATTAAATGTAAATATTAACACGGTTCGAAAGGCTTATAACACATTAGAGGATAAAAATATTATTTATAAGAAAAGAGGTATTGGTACATTTATTTCAGAAGACGGTGCATTAATCGAAACACTAAGAAATGAACTTTCTCAGCGGGTGATTAAGGAGTTTTTAGAGAAGATGCATGCTATAGGGTATTCAGATCAAGAGATTATGCAAGTGTTAGGAGAAGATATATATGATAATGAAAATTAATGGACTCAGTAAAAAGTTTTATACTAAGGAAGTTTTAACAGATATAGATTTAACTTTAGAAAAAGGTCGTATTTATGGTTTACTAGGTCCTAATGGCAGTGGTAAAACAACACTTATGAGAATTGTAGCGAACATTATAAAAAACACAACGGGAGAAGTAAGAGTTAATGATTTATTATTGGGGAAAGAAACCAAGAAAATAGTTGCATTCATGCCTACATCAAATTTTTTTCCTAAATGGATGAAGATTAAAGACACGGTAGATTATTTTTCAGATTTTTATGAGGATTTCAATAAAGATATGTGTTATGAAATTCTTCAGCGGGAATCATTAGATTTAGGTTTAAAAGTAAAAGATCTCTCTACTGGTATGACTGAAAAGCTTAAAATAGCTTTAACTATTTCTAGAAATGCTAAACTGATTTTACTTGATGAACCATTTAATGGTATCGATATTATAGCTAAAGAATCAATTAAGAAAATGATTGTTCAAGCCTCTAATAATACAAATGCTATTATGATTTCAAGTCATCTGATAGACGATATGGAAAGTTTATTAGACGATGTTATTCTTCTAAAAGAAGGTAGAATCGTATTGAATTCGCCTGCTGAAGTCCTTAGAGATGAAAAGGGCTTATCTATTAAAGCTGCTTATAAGGAGGTATTCTAATGATCAATTTAATAAAGTATGAATGGAAACGAAAAGGACTTTATGTCATTGGATTAATGATTATCGTTTTACTTTTAAATATAGCAATATACATGCGTGGTTACAATGCAGAAAAACAGATTGTTACATTAATTTTCTCTAATATGGGTATATTCTTTGCTGGATTTTTAACTATGTTGATTATGCATATTAGAAAGATATATAACTTATTATTTACTGAAGAAGGCCCCTTTACTTTTTTAACGCCATTAAATGGTTATGAAATATTAGGTTCTAATTTATTAGGTGCTTTATTAGACTCAGTTATTTTATTGGTTTTTATGGGTGTTATTACATTATTTAATCTTCAGATTAATGATACACAGTTTATAGAAGAAGCTGTTAAAATGATAAGACTCTCAGGTGTTAATGTTTATGAAGCTATTCCAGGGACTTTAACAACAATCTTTCTTAATTATAGTCTATTATTGATTACTATTTATTTATCTATGATTTTAGTGAAGACATTATTTTATAATATAAGATTTAAAAAGATCATTTCATTTGTTGTATTTTTATTTATGAGTCGGTTAAACACTTTTATTAATGAAGTGTTTGTTTATCATGCTCTACCAACCGATGGATTCACTTTTAACTATTTAGTACTGATTTTATTAAAAACTAGTTTAGTTTTTGCTGTATGGTATATCATCAGTGGTTATTTATTGGAAGAAAGCGTCAGTGCTTAAATACTAAGTTTTTATTAAAAAATACACTTTATAATGTTTATATATTTAAATTTAGCTAGATTAATCGATTAAGTAATAGAGAATCTTCTCTTTCCTTAATCGATTTTTTGTTTTGTTATTTAAAGTAGTTAGTTAAACACCACTGTAAATATTATGTAAAATATATGTTTGGATAATGTAAAACGGGGTATAATGATTTTATCAATACATAATAAGTAAATAGTGACAAAAAAATTATCGTTGATTAGTTATTTCTATCGAGTTAAGGAGGATCTTATGAAGAAAAATAAGCGCAAAATTGATACTAAATTTAGGACAAAAATATTGCTCTTATTACTTGTTTCAGCTGTAGTTTTATTGATTGGTATAAGTATTTCATTGCGGATTAATCTATCAGCGAATGCAAAGGAATCAGCATTAGGTAATCAAAGAGCTATTCATCAACACATTGAAGAAAGAATTGTTCAAGCCTATGAGGATAAAGAAAGATTACTTGAAAATTTAGAGAAGGACTTATTGGAAACTGCTGATGCTTTGAAACTAATTGATTATACGGAAAAGCAAGATATAGGGTTCATGAAAGAAATTGCCTCAGTATTGGGTTTGGCTGAATTAAATCTCGTTGACCCACAAGGTGTTTTATTTTCATCTAACTTAGAAGGTAATATTGATTGGGTTTATCCTGAAGATCATAACATGTACCCAGTTATTACTGGACAAGAAGAACAGTATACAGAAGCGATTAGAAAATCTCAGACAGATGACAAATCATATAAATATGTAGGTAAGCAATTAGGCAATGGTTACTCTGTCCAAGTGGGTATGCTAGCTGAAGAAGTTAATGAAAAAATGCAAGCTGTTGACCAAGCACTAGATCAATTTTTGATTGACTACCCTAGCGAAAATAAAAGCATTGCTTACGCTATGACATTAGACACAGAAGGTAGAGGTATTTTAGGCTATGAAGATTATAAAGATATCGTTTGGGATAACCCAATTACATTAGCAGTAGCCGTTGGTGGTCAAGATGAAGGAAATGAGATTTGGGAAGACAATAATGTTTCAACGAGTGCCTTACAAACAAAATTAGTCATTAATGGAGAACACATTGGGGCAATAGATACAGGTTACGAGCTAAGCGAATTAGAAGCAATTAGTAATAAAACTTTTATGAGGATGTTTCTTACTGCTTTAGGAATTCTATTTGCAATATTAGTTATTTCATATTTTATTTTGAATGCATTATTTAAGCCACTAAAAGAATCTGTTCAAGTATTAAATATAATAGCAGATGGAAACTTAAATGTTGAAACAGAAGTGTTTAATAATAGAGTAGGGATTATTGGCGAGATTTCTCGAGCAACTGAAAAAGTACAGAGTAACTTTAGAGAAGTAATTTTAGAAACAAAAGGACTAATGAAGGATACAATGGAACAGGTTCAAGTGCTCGTATCTGATGCTCAAGAGTTGGATGAATCTTCTTCTATGGTTTCTAGTGCAGTATCGGAAATTGCAAAAGGAGCGACTGAACAGGCTCATGATGCTGAAGAAGGTTCAAGTAATATGAATGAGCTTTCTATTAATCTTGATGAAGTCAGTGCAGATAATGAAGCCCTGATTAAG
>DATFJG010000066.1:0-13472 GCA_035269305.1 Clostridia bacterium | reverse complement strand
TGTTGAATATGTAAAAAGTGCACATATAGTGGAGGACTATCCCTATAATGAATTACCAGAGATTGCCTTTGCTGGCAAATCTAATGTGGGGAAGTCCTCTATGATTAATAAAGTTTTAAACCGCAAAAAATTGGCCAGAGTAAGCTCTAAACCGGGCCATACCAGAAGCATAAATTTTTACAATGTTGATAATAAATTTTTTTTGGTAGATTTACCCGGATATGGATTTGCAAAAGTATCCAATGAAGAGAAAGAAAAATGGAGTTTGTTAATAAACGATTACCTTCATTATAGAGAGAATCTTAAGGGTATAATAATGATTATAGATTCGCGGCACAAACCAAGTAAAAAAGATAAAGTTATGCTGAACTGGATTAGAGAAGTTGGCATTTGTAAAATTATAGCTGCCACAAAGGCAGATAAACTTTCTAATAATCAAAAAGCAAAACAAAAAAAAGTGATTTTAAAAACCTTAAACCTAAGAGAAGATGAACAATTTTGTTTTTTTTCTGCAAAGACTGGAAAAGGTAAAAAATCTATATTTGCCTTTATCAATCAAATTTTAAGTTAGAGGTGTAGAAATGGGTTCTCAAGCATATACGAGTTCATTTGCATCTATATATGATGATATTATGAAAAGGGTACCATATTATTATTGGTACAAGTACTTAAAGCACTTATTATTGTATTATGAAAAAAATCCAAAAAATATTTTGGAATTAGCCTGTGGAACCGGCAATATGTTGAAGTATTTTGCAGATAAAAGCAATTTACTTTATGGTATTGATAGTTCCGAAGATATGCTTGCAATAACAAAAAATAAGCTTAGTTCTTATGAGCACCTGAAGCTCTATAATACAAATATACAGGACACATTCAATTATGGTAATTTTGATTTTATCTATTCAGTTTTTGATAGCATTAATTATATTCACAGTTATGAAAAATTGCTGGATGTTTTCAAAAATGCCTATTTGAATTTAAATCAGGATGGTATCTTTATTTTCGATATAAACACCATATATAGATTGAGTGAAATAAAAGAGGGAACTCGAAAGGTTAATGGAGATGGATACACCTGTTTTTGGAAAGACATTGTGAAGTCCGAAAGTAGAGAATGGATAGTTGAATTGGAAATATATTTTGAAAATAAAGAGGAAGATAATAAATTTTCAGAAAGACATGTTGAAAAAAGTTATCGATTGATAGACATAGAAGCGGGTCTTTTTGAAGTTGGTTTCCAACATGTTGATTTTTATAAGTCATTTACTTTTAAAAGGGGAAGAGCAAAAAATAATCGAGTTCATTTCGTTGCTCTTAAAAATGAGTTTGATAATAGATATTTAAAGAGACAATTGATTAAGTTAAAATGGAATTTACTTAGACTTTTCATTTCTAATTTTTAGTTATATTAAAATAAAAAGCTTATGATGTCTGTTTTATATTATATTGATATAAGCAGATAATAGTTTTTTAAAATTAAAAGATTTTTATATTTTTAAAATATTTTTTTTGACTCCTTGCTTGACACTTTTAAAATCAGATATTATAATTATTTAGTAGTGTGGGGCTATAGCTCAGCTGGATAGAGCGACAGATTCCTAATCTGTAGGCCACAGGTTCAAATCCTGTTAGCCCTACCATCTATAAACCTTAATATAACAGCGATAATAAGCAATCCCCAGAAAATAAAAAATCTGGGGATTTTGTGTTATGTAGCCGAAATGTCGCCATAGGTTTCAACTTTTTGCTTTTTGGAGAGTTTTTACAGCATTTTTCTGCATTGATTATATAACGTGAGAATATATATTTAATGTAGTTAATATATCATAATGGCCCAATTTTTCTTGAACAATTTTAGGATTTTCTCCTAATTTAAGTAAGCAGGATGGATACGTATGTCTATTGATGTAGTTTTTCATAAAAGATATGTCTTTGCTAAGAAGTGTATTTTAAATTAAGGAGACACATATAGACTTCAAAAGTTACTAGAAAATAGCAATATGGAATATGGTCAGGGGTCACCTAAAAATTTTTTCTGAAAGTGATGTAATAGAAACAGCCTTTTTAAATAGTGAGTTATAATATTAGAGTAACCCTTTCTTTATGATTAATTGAGAAGAGGGATTTTTTTCTTCAGAACAATATAAAAATGGCGAACAAGATACGATTACAACTGAATTCAAGGATGCATTGAGAAACCATACTAAAAAGATACTTATAATGCCTACAGCAATGGCAGTAAATAGTAACATGGGCCATCATCGCTCCCACAGTATAGTTATCTAGACCATAACCTGGCCCGACCATGGCTGTCATAGCAAAATTACGCATAGTTGAGCAAAAACCCATACTTCCTGCTGTGTAGTAAATAACTCCGTATAGGCGGAAGCTACAAGTGCAGTAATTCCCGTTATAATAATAATCCAGACTACAAATCGAATTATATTTCTTTTAAATATAAAACGGATCAGCTTTGTTGTATTATAATATAGTTTTTTTTACATTTATTGTTCATCACCTTCTTCATGGTAATGATGCATAAATATATCTTCTAATTTTGGTGGAAAACTTTCCAGTTTTTTAATTTGATATTTGCTAAGATACTGAACTATATCGTTTAATTCCTCTGCATCTATCTGGAAGATAAGAGCGTCATTCTTTTTTTGTAGATCGTGTACTCCTTTTTTCCCCTTCAAATCGGTAATTTCTTGTTTTCACTAGAACCCTGGTTCGCATTAAATGTTGGAGTTTGTCTAAATTTCCTGATTCTATAATTTCACCCTGGCAAAATAATACCTACCTTATCACATAGTTTTTCCACTTCTGATAAAATATGACTGGAAAGTAAAACAGTTTTTCCTTGTTTTTTAAATTCCATCACACATTCTTGAAATACCTTTTCCATTAACGGGTCAAGCCCTGAAGAGGGTTCATTTAATATATATAGTTCTGCATCAGTAGCAAAAGCAGCAACCAAAGCAATTTTTTGTCGATTACCTTTTGAGTAAGAACTACACTTTTTGGAAGGATCTAGATTGAACTTTTGAATAAACTCTTCACGGCGAGAATTGTTATTGGAATCTCGCAATTTTAAAAATAAATCAATTATCTCTCCCCCTGTAAGATTAGGCCATAAATTAACTTCCCCAGGAACATAAGCAACTTTTCTGTGAATATCTACCGCCTGCTCCCAGGAATCCTGACCAAATACAGTTGCCTTTCCTTGATCTGCTTTAGTAATTCCGAGTAAAATTCGAATTGTAGTAGTTTTTCCTGCACTATTGGGACCTATATAGCCATAACATTTCCCTCATTTACTTCTAAATTAATCCCATCCAGAGCAGTTACTTCCCCAAAGTTTTTTGATAGGTTATTTGTTTTTAGAATCGTCATTTGTTTATCCTCCCATTATTCGTAATAAATTGTCTTTAATAAATCTAAAAAACCATAATAATCTGCCCAGTAGGGATCAAAATTAATCGAAGATAAATTCTTGTCTCTGAAACTATTAATTAACTCTTTTTCATAACCATCCAGAGACCACTGGATTAACTTATAGACAAGCTCGGGAGATATATCCTTTCGAAACAATGATTCATCATTATTTTTATATAATTTGGCAAAAGCTTCTTTTTTCATCTCAGTTAATCGTTTCATTTGTTCTTCAGACAAGATATCGTAATTATTCAAATAAAGAGTTCCAAAAAAATCAAAAACATAAGGTTTTTTTGTAAAAGCCTTAATTTTCAATTTGCCTACTTTTTTATATTTATTTATAAAATCTACTGGCTTTTTATCTATCTTATTTAAATATTCACTTGTATAAAATTTATTCCATATTCAATCAAAAATTCAAAAAGTTCTTTTTTGCTGTTAAAATAATAAAAAAGAGTACCTTTTCCAATATCCGCTTCTTTAATGATCTTATTGGTTGATGCTTGTTTATAACTATGCTTAGCAAATTCTTCATAGGCTGCCTTTAATATCCTGTTTTGTTTTTCCAAAGCAAGCTTCAAAAATTTTTTATTAATAAATTTTTCGCCTCCTATAAATAAATTAACTTACACTATTTAATACAACGGACCATTTTTGACCAGTGTAGTCAAGTTATCTTTTAAAATTAAACTATTTTAGCAAGTATAAAATGATTTGCAGTTAAGATATTAAATAATAAAAAAATGCACACTAAAAAATTCTATTGACATACCTTGTGCTTCTAGGTATAATTAATATAATACATAAAAGTTCTTGGTATTGGAGGTTTTTATGGATATATCAAAAGATTTAATTGCAGCTTCAGCAACTCCTCTTGTATTAGCTATTTTAAAAAATCAGGATAGTTATGGTTATGAAATAATCAAAAATATAAAAAAAGCTTCCGATGATAAGATAAACTGGTCTGAAGGTATGTTATATCCTGTTCTACACAGATTGGAGGAGAAGGGTTTTATTGAATCTTATTGGAAGAAATCCAAAACTGGCAGGAGACGCAAATATTATTATTTAAAAGAAAAAGGTCTAAAAGAATTGGGAAAACAAAGAAGACAGTGGGAGGTTGTTCACTCTACTTTGTTTGAACAGATTTATAATACCGATCGAGAAAATGGGGGAAAATAATGTTTGACTTAGAAGAAAACATAATTTCATGGTGTGATTATTTAAGATCTAGTGGTAAATTAAAAGAAGAAGATGTGTTAGAATTAAAAAATCACTTGAGAGAACAAATTGATGATCTTAAAAAACAGGGATTAAGTGATGAAGAAGCATTTTTAATTAGTGTGAAAAGGTTAGGCAATATTAATACTGTATCAGAAGAATTTTCAAAGATCAACACTGAAAATATGTGGAAACAATTACTAATTGAACCTGCGGATACCTCTAAAAAGAATAAAAACCGAAGAGATATTTGGTTGGCTATTTTATTTGCAATTTTGGCTGGAACATTTGCTAAGATACCTACTTTATTTGGTCTGTCTATGGATTCAATAGTTTATATGAAAAATTTGAGTTTTTACATTTTACCTTTTGCAGCCCTCTTTTTCATTATTAGACATGAAGTTAGTCAAAAGAAAATTTGGTATCTAACTGGAATATTTTTACTCACAGGAGTAATAATTAATTTGTATCCTTCTTATAGTCCTCACCATACAGAAATCTTAACTGGAATTCATCTACCTCTTATGTTATGGATGGTAACAGGGGTAGCATACATGGGAAAACATTGGAGGACTAGCAAAGAAAGAATGAATTTTATCCGTTTTACAGGAGAAAGTGTGATTTACGGTAGTCTTATTGGTCTTGGATTATTTGTGTTGATGGGGTTTACAGCTCTTATTTTTGAATCAATATCAATTGACATTGAACCGTTTATAGAAAATTATTTTATTATTTTTGGTATGCCTGCAGCAGTTATGATTACTGTTTATCTAGTAGAAACTAAAAAAAGTATAGTAGAAAACTTTGCTCCTATATTGGCGAAGATATTCAGCCCCTTATTTTTGATTTCAATGGTAGTCTTTTTAATAGTAATGGTCATAAATAAAAAAAGTCCTTTTGTTGACAGAGATTTTTTGATTAGTTTTGATTTAATGCTAATATTAGTCTTAGGAATGGTTTTATACATAATTTCTGCAAGAAATATACATGATAAGATTAATATCTTTGACTACTTGAATACAGCTTTGGTTTTTGTAGCAATAATAGTAGATGGAGTTGCGTTATCAGCAATTATATTTAGATTATCAGAATATGGTATTAGTCCAAATAAGTTGGCAGCTTTAGGTGAAAACCTTCTTCTATTAATCAATTTAGCTGTACTGCTATGGTTTTATATTAAATACTTTATGAATAAAATAGAATTTGAACAAATTGAAATTTGGCAGACTAAATATTTAACTATTTATGCAGTTTGGGTGGCTGTAGTGGTATTTGTATTTCCGTTAATTTTTGGTTTTATTTAAAAGTTTAATATAACCTGAATTCGGAAAGTAAAAACACAAAACAAATCTAACACCTGTCATCCCAACAAAAATAATTTTAAATTCAAAAAGAATTTCTTCTTTTGAATGTAGAAAAGAGAGCTCCTTTTTGATATCATAATAGTAGAACAAAACACCAAAAAGAAAGAAACTCTCTACTAATATGATACCTGATAATTTACCCAAAAGTCAAGAGTTTAGTTCACTTGCTTTAAAAGAAAAGAAAATATTAAATAATCAAACTGATAAAAATGTTTCAATCACTTTTATCTCAACTTCCTGATTTTGCTTTTGATAATGATACTGAAACTTTTTTTGGCAACTTCGCCTTCTTAGATCGCTTTAAAAATTACATTCAGCTAGAAAAAACATTCAAAGACTTTGTTAATTTTAACCGCGGTGATAACATCCAGTATTCAGACTTTGATATGCTAGAACATATGATAGATTCTAATTTAGTTGGTAAACATTCTTTTTTACACTACAATGACCTATTAAATGATCCTGGGTTTGTAAGAATTAAAGATAATAATACACCACCTGATGAAAGTACAATCCGTAAGGTTTTAGATAAAGCAGAGGTCCAAAACATCACAGAGCTAAAAGAAGTTATGAATTCTCTTTTTTAAAAAAAGACTAAACATGACGGCTTTGGGTCAGTATTGATGATACGGTTTCTACTGTTTACGGTGACCAACAAAAATCTAATAAGGGCTATAACCCCAAAAGAAAGGGAGCTAACTCTTATAAGATAAAGGTCTCTTTTATTCAATAAACCGATGAATTAGTTAACATCAATCTTTATCCTGGTGAAGTGCACAGTAATGAGCAGTTTATTAAATTTTTCAAAGAAACCATAGACAATCTACCTCAAAACACAATACTTAAAGGTGTCTTAATTGATAAGGGTTTCTTTTCTGAAGATATCTGGCAATATGTTGGTAGTAGTTTGAATTTAGTTAAAAAAAGTATCAGGACAATAAGGAGAATCTTTATTAATATCCCGGCCAACATAGTTAAAAAAGGTGGCCGCAGATATACAATACGTCTTCCTAAATTGGATTATCTTAAAAAGATAGTAGAAAGCATTAAAGATAGACTTTATATGTTTGCTTTCCGGCAGTGTTATTACGGAACATAGCTTAAAGTTTTAACTTGTCAGTCCTATTACACAAAAACAAGGTCCCGGGGATATCTACACCCTAAAAATACATTATTTAAGTAAAATCTTGTATGAATTCAAATTTAAAATACAATTTAGGAATTAAAAAAGTATATATCGTTATTTTAGCTGAAAATGGGGTGTAAATTTATTTTTTTTGGCTACTTTCCGAATTCAGGTTATAAATTTAATCTTATCACAATATCTGCTATAAAGAAGATAAGAAGTAAAAGCTGAGAGGGATAAAAATGCTTACTGTTAAATGTAGCAAATGCAAAAATAAGTTATTTAAATATGAAAAAGTGGGAAGTGGAAGAGTTCTTAGATGCTGGAAAAATAAAATTATGCGCATATATAACATAAAAGTAGATGAAGATAAACTATTCTGTGCTGAATGTGGCAATTTAATTGGCAGAATTGATGATAAAAAGGTCGATATGATTTCAGAATCGTTTATTTATACAGGCACAAAAACAACTAAATAAAAAATCATCAAAAATTATTTGCTTTATTATTTAATTTCCAGCACAAGAAGTCTTCTGACATACGTTTATACTCAAAACCAACTTTCTGTAAGACTTTTTGTGAGGATGAGTTCTCTTTGTTGGTTTTGGCGATTATTGTTTTGATAGGTTGTAGATGTTGTCTGAATCCCCAGTTGACCATTTTTTTAAAAGTTTCGGTCATATATCTTTTGGATCTGAAGTTTGGATTTATACCATAGCCTAATTCTATTTTACCCTTATCATCTGCTATATTTTTAAACCCTGTTCGACCAACAACCATATTATTATTTTTGAATCTTCTTCATATCCGTTGGTAGAAAACAAGTAATTTGTCTGTTAAATTATTAAATATTGCCCTTTTTAATTGAGAAGATTATTATAATATAGTTTAAATATAATGAAACTATAAGAACCTTTTCATATAAGGAATATGGACAATTTTGTATCAATAAATTTTATGATTTCACCAACTATTTTGGCGAAGAACTTTGTTTAATAAAGTATATTTATTATAATATCAAATTTGAAAAAATACAAACGATATTATGAAAGCTTAATTTTTAATATATTTGACAATCTTTTTACTTATCAGGTAAAATAAAAACATAAAGTATAATTATAAGAACAAAATTATATTTATATACTATATTAATTGTTTTATATTTAATACATTGAATATAATATAATCATTGAAGATATTAATAGCGATAACATTGTTTATATAGGGATAAACTCTTTTATAAAAACAATAAAAAGAGATAGGCAGATTTAAGTATTTTAATTATAAGTCACTGTGCTTTAAAATAAAATCTGTTGAAGATAAAGGCGAGTAATAATACGTGTAATAATTAATATAATTATTTTCAGGAGAACATATTTTCGAATAGTTTGACAAAACCAGGTTAGAAGAAACTTGCTAAAACCACACCAAAAATATTTTGATATTATTTAACAGGTATTAAAGCTAATCTTAAATATAGTCATAAAGCTGTTAACAATTTGTGGATATGTGGATATACTGTTTATTTAAATAAACCAAACCCGTCATAATTAATATATATTTATGGGGATCTATTAATGATCTCTAACCATATTATACAAGGGGGAGTTGAAATGCAAAATATAGCCTTTGGGGTGATAACAAACAACATAGATAGCTTTTCTCCATATTGCGATTTTATTTTAAATGCTCGCAAATACGGCCATGATATTCAAAAATTAATTATCTGTTATTCTAATAAAATTGATGAAAGCATAGTAAAGATGCTGCGAGAATATATAGATTTAGAGTTACTAAAAATAAATGAGAATGATAAATTAAAAAAACAATTATTAAACATAGGTTTAAGTAAAACAGAAGCTGCCCAGTTAATTGATAGTCAAGATCTAAAAAAATATAACATGGTACCGTATGGAAAAAGAAGAAATATAGTAATGCTGGGGGCTTTACTCTTAAATCCACATATAGATTATCTATTGTTTTTTGATACAGACGTTAAGCCTTATGTGCTTAATGACAGTAGCGGCAAGAGATGTGAAGTAGATTTTGTTGGGAATCATTTGAAGAATTTTAAAAAAGACAATGTGATTGTAACTACAAGTGATTATACCGGGTATTATATAATTCCCCGCTTATATTTTGATGGCTTAAAAGCATTTTTAGAAGGATTGGATAAGGGTAAAACATATGAATTTGTTAAATCAGATTCTACAAATTTAATTACTGAAAAAGAACGTAATATTTTAAATGCGAAAAGCACAAATAAAATACTGGGGGGAAACCATGCCCTTAATTTAAATAAATATGATATTTTATCTCCCTATTATTCAACGACATATCACTATAGGCACCATCTTATTTTAGGCAGAGGTGAGGATACCTTACTCGGTCAAGTTATTCCTGATAAGGGAGGAAAAATAATTGATATAAACACTAAAATATTTCATGATACTTTTAATAGCTTTCCTGAAATACCTGACATCCACAATGCCGATGTTAAAATGAGATTTTATAATGCTTGTTTAGGTTGGTTGGGTAGAAATCCTTTTTTAAATTGGTATCTTAAAGAAAATGGTAAAATTAGCGAAAAAGAATATAAAAGAAAAATAAAGGTTGAGAGAGAAAAGTTAGTTGAAGGTAGTTACAAATTTGCTGAAAATTATAACTGTCCAAAATTCAAAGACCTACCAGAAGCATATTCGGTAGCTTATTCTCAGATTGAAAATATGGCAGATGATTATAAAACGTTGATGAAAATTTGGGAAAAGCTGATCGATAAGATCGCTCAAAGGAGGTAATTTTTTATGAGAATTCTCTTAATAAACCATTTTCCTTTGGAAGGGTCAGGAAGTGGAATATACACTAAAAATGTGGCAAAGAGATTAACAGAAAGAGGACATGAAGTTGAGGTTATTGTGGTAGATAAATATAAAAACAGGGGCGATGGGTTCAAGGTTAGAACAATTCTTAACTATAATTTCCCCTGCTTTACAACTCATCCCCACAGCAACAATCAGTTTTATCACCTTACAAATGATGAAATGGACGATTATCTCAATTCCTTTATTTCAACTATTGAACAGGAAGTAAAAAGTTTCAATCCAGATATAATTCACTGTCAGCATATTTGGGTTGCGCCTTATGCTACTTCAAAGACCAGTATACCTTATATAATAACAGCCCATGGGACCGATATTAAAGGTTTTAAAAAAGATAAAAGATACCATCAGATTGCTCTACAGGCAGCCGAAAATGCAAAAAAGATTGTTACGATATCAGAATATATTAATCAGAGTGTTAAAAAACATTTTCCTGTAGATGATGATAAGCTTAAAATAATATTAAATGGATTTGATGAAGAAATATTTAAACCAATGAATTTGAACAAAATAAAAGTTCTGCAGAAATATATAGATACCGATCTGAAAAATAAAAAAGACTTGAAGGTAATTAATTTTACAGGTAAGTTAACGAATTTCAAAGGTGTTGATTTGTTATTAAAGGCAGCTAATATTTATGAGGACGAATTTGAAGATATCATTACTTTAATAGTGGGAGATGGAGAGTTAAAAAATGAGTTAATTGAGTTAAGAGATGATTTGGGTTTAAAGGAAGTCCATTTTTTAGGGAATTTACCACAGGCAACCTTGTCTGAACTATATAATATAGCCGATCTTACTGTAGTTCCTTCCCGGATTGAACCATTTGGATTAGTTGCTATTGAATCTTTAGCATGTGGTACACCTGTGATAGCTTCTCGAGCGGGAGGGTTGAAAGATTTCATCAATGAAGATGTAGGAAGATTTTTCACGATGGATGATTATAAAGAGTTGGCTGTGAAAGTAATTGAAGCTATTGTGAAAGATGAAAAACAAAAAAAAGGGAAGAAGGCCAGTGATTATGCCATAAACAATTACTCCTGGAACAGGGTAATAGATGAATTAATAGATGTATATGATGGTATTATTGAGGAGGTAAAAAGTTAATGAAAAAGGTAATGGTAGTTCCAACTTATTGGGGGCGTGACACAAAAACTGGTTGGCAATTAGGAGATGATATATATGATCATCCAACTCCAATAGATCAGACCGGTACATTACCTCGGTTTTTGAAGAGTTTAAAAAAATTAGAAAAAGATTTTGAACTGGTTATAATACTTTGTACTACAACTCCTCAAATAAAAAAAGAGGCCTATCAAAAAGTAAAAAAAATTATAAAAGAGAACGAACCTCCTGTAAAAACTTATCTTTTTTCAGAAAGAAGTTTAGGCGGGGTTAAAAAGTATTATGAGCAAAATAGCTCACTTTCTCTACGTCTTTTATCGCTTAGTGGTTATTCTAATATCAGGAATATATGTCTTTTTACAGGTTTTTTAGCGGGAGGAGATGTAGTAATTTTAATTGATGATGATGAGATTTTTAATGATCAAGATTTTATACATAAAACAACTGAGTTTATAGGAGGAAGGTTTTATGGCCAAACCGTTGATGCAATAGCTGGCTATTATGTAAATGAAAATGGCGAATATTATGATGATGTAAATATAGAACCATGGATGACATATTGGGATAGATTTGGCAGTAAGTCAAAGGCATTTGATAAAATAATAGGTAGTTCCCCTCGCCTTAAAAAAACACCTTTTGCTTTTGGAGGTTTAATGATTATCCATAAGAACCTCTATAAGATAGTCCCTTTTGATCCCAATCTTACCAGGGGTGAAGATATAGATTACCTAATTAATTCAAAAATGTTTGGTTTCAACTTCTTTTTAGACAATGAACTTTCAATCTTACATTTGCCTCCCCAAAAGCCACATCCGATCTGGCAGAGGTTCAGACAGGATATGTATAGATTTTATTATGAAAAGAAAAAGTTAGAAAGTCAGAGTGAAAAGTCCAATATGCAGCTAGTAAGTGCCGAAGATTTTGAGCCATATCCAGGTGAGTTTATGAAAGAAGACCTTGAGGATAAGGTTTTTAAGTCAAATATAATGCTGGCCCTTGATTATCTTAGTGATGGTCAAATAGAAGATACGAAAGCAACCTTAAAAAATATCTACATTTCTAAGTATTCAGCAGAACCAGAACAAAATGTTTTTAAAGACTATCTAAAATTACAGTCAGAGTGGGAAGAAAATTTTAACTTCGCCGAAGAACATTATTTAGATTTACAGAATATATTTAAAGAATGTACAATATCAGGAAAAAAGAGGTTATCTAGGGTCAAAAAAGACATGAAAAACCATAAAGGCATCATGGATTTACCTATTTTTAAGGCGCTATCGGAGGAAGAATTAAATGAATTGTTGGAGATAAGTGAATTTGAAAGCTACAAATCAAAAGATAAGATATTAAAAAAAGGTGATAAGGATGATGCTCTATATATCATAGAAGAGGGTCGAGTAAAGGTTATTAATAATAAAGAGAAAAAAGGCAAAGATATAGAATTAGCTGAGCTAACAAAAGATGATTTTTTTGGCTTAACTTCTTTAATTGCAAGTAAAAGTGCTAATTACCTGGTAGATGTTGTTGCCCAGGGCCCTGTAGAAATTGTCAAGATCAATCGGGATGATATCTTTGCCTTTTTTGCTAATAACCATCAAAGTAGTCTCAAGATACTACTTTACTTTATGAAAAAATTAAATAAACAATTAGAAGATTTAACTGAAATGTACACTGATGTTCAAATTAAAGATAGGGATATTAGTCAGATTATGGATGAGTAAATATTTTTCCTTGATAGGGTTCTAAAGTAACTTGTAATGAACTATTATTACTTTCAACAACATCTTCATTGATAAGTTCCCTATAATTACCGGAGTGCTCTATATCTATCTCAATATTTTGCAATATGTGGCTGTTATTCAATACAATATAAGCAGTTTTGTTTTTAAATTTTCTTCTAAAGGCCATTATATTATTTACTTCATCCTGTAAAATTATCTTAAAATTTCCTCTATGAAGAGGGGATTCTTTTTTTCTTAAATTAATTAATTTTTTATAGAAATTAAATATATCATAATTTTCTTCTTTTCCCCAGGGCATACACCTTCTATTATCTGGATCTTTACCACCCTTTAAACCAAATTCATCTCCATAATAGACCATGGGAATACCGGGATAAGTAAGCAAAAAGAGAATGGCAAGTTTTAGCTGTTCTTTATTATCACAATACTCATAGAATCTTGGTATATCATGGCTTGAAAGGAGATTGAGCAGTACTTGACTAGTATCTTCCCTGTAGTGAATATAGCTTTTCACAATAAGTGAGCTAAACTTTTCTACACCTATTTTGTTTTGGGCAAAGAATTTTAAAACAGCCCA
>DATFJG010000065.1:0-7827 GCA_035269305.1 Clostridia bacterium | reverse complement strand
TAATTGACCATGTTGTAAAATTTCCCAGAGTACTCACTAATTTCTCGCAGTGCATTAAAAGTTTCTTCATCTAATGTTAATTTCATTTTTAATGTCAGCTTCATTAAACTCACCTCCTTTATACTCATTATAAAGAACTAGAGTTTGTTTGTCAACGACAGAACGAATATAAGTTTGTTAATAATGCACTTTCCTATAATAAAAAAAGTCATTCCTTTAACTTTCATCCATTAATATGATATAATTACTTGAGAATAAAAGCAAACAAATATGGAGGTAATTATGGCAAAAAATAAAAAAAAGGGAAGCATTGGTCGTAAAGTACTTGCGGTCTTTAAAGTTCTCTTTATACTAATACTCATCGGAGGGTTACTAGGTGGTGCTTTGGCCTTATATATGGTAAGAACCGCTTTAGCAGATATAGACCCTATTGATCCATCTCAAATAAATAACTTGTTAGTTGAAAATTCTGTTATTCTCGACAGTGACGGGAACAAGTTAGAAGATTTAAATCAAGATGGTTTGCGTACTATTATTAAATATGAAGACATGAGCGAAAACCTTATCAATGCTTATGTTGCAATAGAAGATAAAACCTTCTTTGAGCACTCAGGATTCAATATTATTCGAATGGTAGGTGCAGTAAGAGATTCATTAATATCAGATGCTCGAATTCAAGGCACAAGCACGATTACACAACAGTTAGCAAGAAATCTCTACCTATTTCAAATTCGTTCTGAACGGTCAATTGATCGTAAAATAAAAGAAGCTTATTATGCTATGCAATTAGAAAAATATTTAACAAAAGAGCAAATTATCGAAGCTTATTTAAATACTATCTACCTTGGTTCTAACTCCAAAGGTGTTGAAGCTGCTAGTGAAAAGTATTTTTCAAAAAAAGCAAAAGATCTAACCTTAGAAGAATCTGCTATATTAGCAGGTATTCCTAAGAGCCCTACTAAATATACGCCTATGTATGTTGTTAGAACAGAAAATGTAGAACCAACTGATCTTGTGATTGGAAAAGAAAATGAACAATACACATATATCTATAACGAAGACTGCGAAGATCGTTATGAATTGGTTTTATACTTAATGAAAACGAATGGTTATATAGATGAAGCAGAATATTCTAATGCTTTAGAACAAAACATTGTTGATTTACTAAAACCTTCTACATCAAAAGGAAGTGAGATTTCATCATATTTCTCAGATATGGTAGAAGCAGAAGTTGTTGATGATTTAATGGAAAAATACGGCTATACTAGAGAAGAAGCAAGTAACTTTTTATATACAAGTGGTCTATCAATTCATTCTACAATAGATTTTGATATGCAGAAAACATTAGAAAGTGCTTACGCACACCAAACTTTTACTACTTACTTTGGTCAGCCAGCGAAAAATGCTGTCATTAATTTCCAAAGGGATTATTCACTTAAGGTGGATGGTGTCGCTGGTAGTGAGACATTCGGAAAATTAATTGAACTGAACGCTTTACAAGAAAATGAAATTGAAGCATCTTCATTAAGATTAGGAAACAACAATGCAGATGTGGAAAAGCTTAAGCGTGCATTAAATTCAATAGATTATTTTTCAAGCAACGATTTGTATCCTAAAATTAAAGTTTATTTTAATAATGATGGAGATATTGTTTCTGAAGAAAACAGAACTGTCACATTAATCAGTCGTGCAAATACTATTAATGAGGATAAAGAACTTATATTAAACTCAGATGAATTTTTCTATAACGATCAGGGAGATCTAGTTTTAAGGAAAAATAAAAAACTAAACTTCTACCCTCACTATAATGATGGCACCCTTGATCGAATACAAGTTGTTGTGAAAAATTTATTCTCATATGATGAAGATGATGAAAGAATTTCTAGAAATAGTGACGGTTCTTATTTAATTAGTGAATTATATACTTATCAAGGGCGTGATATCCTTATTCCTAATGAGTACAAATCACTAGATGAAAATGGAAATGTTGTTATTTCAAGAGAATTTGTTAACTCTGATCAAAATATATTTAATTTAAGAGACAATAACCTCTATATACCAGATGAGTCATATGTAGTAGATCACGATGGTGTCATTCAGCCACAGTCTGCTATGGTTGTTATCGATTACCATACTGGACATTTAAAAGCTATTATAGGCGGCAGAAATACGAGTGGTCAGAAAATTTATAATAGAGCTCTTAATCCAAGACAACCTGGATCATCGGTAAAACCAATAGCGGTATATTCCCCTGCTATTGAAAGCAGACAGTTCACTGCTGCATCAGTTATTGATGATGTACCAACCTACTTATCAGGAGATCCTGAACGTCGTTGGCCAATTAACTGGTATGAAAACTACTCTGGTTATGCTTTTAAATACTGGGGTATTACTACTCTAAGAGAAGGTGTTGAACAATCAATGAACGTAGTGACTGCTAAGTTAGCTGATATGGTTGGCATTGAAACGGGAATTGATTCTTTAAAAGAATTTGGTATCACGACTATCGTCGAAGAAGGGCCAACAAATGATATGAATTTATCAACTGTTTCATTAGGTGGTATGACAAGAGGTATCAAACCAATAGAACTAGCTGAAGCTTATGGTACATTTGGTAATGATGGTGTAAGAATTGAAACCATTACTTATACGCATGTTACAGACTCATCAGGAGATACTATATTAGATAATACACCTGAAAAGCATTCTGTTATACCTGAAAATGTAGCATTCATTTTAAGAGATATGCTACGTACAGCCGCTATAAACGGTGGCCCAAGAAGAGCACAGATTAAACCTAATAATCAAGGCATTCCAATTGCAGGTAAAACTGGTACGACTTCTAGTAATTACGATGCTTGGTTTACAGGTTTCTCACCATATTATGTTGGTACAACGTGGTTTGGGACAGATTATAATATGTCTTTAGATAGTGGTAGTAGAATAAGTGCAGAGTTCTGGGGTTATGTTATGAAAAATATTCATGAAGACCTACCAGATAAGAATTTTGCTGTTTCTCCGAATGTAGTTGAAATGAATGTTGATACAAAATCAGGCAAACTACCCTCTAGGTTATCATATATGGATCCTAGAAATACAGTAAAATCCGAGTATTTCTTACCCGGCACTCAACCAACAGAACTTGATGATATTCATGTACAAGTTGAAGTTTGTAAAGAGTCTAACTTATTAGCTACTGAATATTGTCCAACAACTTTAGTTGAATCACGTGTAATGACAACTAGATTAGATGGAGAATACGATCCGGAAGAACATTTAGATAGTAAAGGTAATCCAATTTATATCCAAGATCAACAATATACTGCGCCAACTGAGGAATGTGATATTCACGGCGATGTTATTGATGTCTTTGATTATGAAGTGAGAGATTCAGACAGATACATTGTATATTTCCCTGATAGAAAAGGTGTTGTGGTTAATCCATTTAAAATCACTTTAACAAATAACAACGAAGTACTTTTACCTGTTAGAACAAAGATTATGTTTAATGGAAGTGTCATTTTACCAGATAACTCTGTCATTGAAGCCGCAGATATTAAAGAAATACCTTATTACCAAGAAGGTTTAGAAAAATTCTTAAATAATACTGGAAATGAAGATGATACGACAGATAACTAAGAGCAAAAAATAATCATAAAAAAAGTGGTTCTCTTTTTTAAGAGAGAACCACTTTTTTAATTTGTTATTCTATTTTTAATATTCTATATCTGTTAATGGATTGATTTCATAAGTTTTTAATCCATTCAATGCATCATTAATCAAAGCTTTGCTATCAAGGGGTTTCTCTGCTAAAGTTATATCATCAAGTGATGGTCTTACATCAACATTGCTTGGAAGAAATACTGTACAGCAATCTTCATAAGGTAGAATTGAGGTTTCATAAGTTTCTATTCTTTTCGATACTTCAATAATATCTATCTTATCAAAAGCTAATAATGGTCGAAAGATCGGTAACTCGACTGAGCTATTTGTAGCTCTTAACCCTTCCATTGTTTGAGAAGCCACTTGGGCGATGTTTTCTCCAGTAATCAATGATAAACAACCATTATCTTCAGCTAATCTTTCAGCTATTCTTGTCATAAATCGTCTGCCTATAATAGTAAAATGTTTATCAGGACACTCTTCTTGAATCGCTTTATAAATTTCAAGTATATTTACTGAGTGAACTTTTATCTGGCCTGTATATTCAGAAATTATTTGTGCTAATCTAAGAACCTTTTCAGTTGCTCTTTTCGACGTAAACGGATAGGAATGGAAATGAACAGCTTCTAAGACAACACCACGTTTGGCCATCATCCAGCCTGCGACAGGGCTATCAATACCACCGGATAAAAGCAACATCCCTTTACCACTGGTACCATATGGTAAACCACCCTGACCTTTCACTTCATTTGTATAAATATAAGATTTTTTTCTTACTTCAATATTTATAATCAGTTCAGGATTATGTACATCGACTGCTAAGGTATCATATTTATGGAAAATATAGCCACCAACATCTCTAGAAATTTCTGGCGATTTCACATTAAAACTTTTATTTGCTCTATTGGTTTCTACTTTAAAAGTTTTATAGCCATATTCTTCAATTGCCTTTTTAGCTAATACATCTGCAGCTTTTTTCATTTCGTCTAATGAGTTTTCTACTTTTATACTCTTAGCAAAACCTACAATACCAAAAATATTCTTAACACGCTCGATCACTTCGTCAAAGGAATAATCGTTAAATTCAATATAAATCCTACCATATTCTTTTCTAATACTGATGCCACTTAAATCAGATAGATTATTATTAATATTTTTTATTAATTTCCCTTCAAAATAGCCTCTATTATTACCTTTTAAAGCTATTTCACCATATTTTACTATTAATGTCTTCATATTTATCTCCTTTGAATAATTTTCCTAATACTTTTTACCGATGTTTCTAAACTTTCGCACACGTAATCAATTTCTTCAACTGTATTGTTCTTAGAAAAACTAAACCTTATGGTTCCACCAATATACTCATCTTCAATGTTCATACTTTCTAAGACATAAGAATTACTTTTACTTTTTGAATTACACGCAGACCCCGTTGATACAAATATATTTTTTGATTCTAAATCATGTAATAAAACTTCAGACATCATATCTTTAAAAGAAACGCTCAATATATAAGGTGACGTTTCATAAGACTCTACATTAATTTTAGTATCTTCAATGTTTTTTATTATAAAACGTGAAAGTTTTTCTTTTAGTTTTTTAACATAGTCAAAAGTTTCTTTTCTTGTCTCTACTGCTTCTTCCAAGGCAGCATTTAAAGAAACAATTCCTAATAAATTTTCAGTACCAGGCCTAATGCCGTTTTCTTGTTGCCCACCATAGTGCAAATTACTTATAGATATTTCACTATTTATATAAAGTCCTCCTATACCTTTAATGCCATGTACTTTATGTGCTGAAAAAGAAAACAGATCTATATTTTTTAGATTTATCTTAAACTTACCAAAACTTTGCACACCATCAACATGAAAAACAATCTGATTACTGTATTCTTTTATTATTTTTCCAAAGGTTTCAATAGGATTCATCGTACCGACTTCATTGTTAATATGCATAATACTTACTAATATTGTTTCATCTGTTAATTTATCCTTTAAATCCTCCCTCTTAATTTCTCCTTGAGAGCCAACAGATAAATAAGTTACATTAAAACCAATAGATTCTAAATATTTAAATGAATTTAAGACTGACTTATGTTCATAAGTTGTCGTGATTAAGTGATTGCCTTTATTTTTATTCTTTAAGGCATAACCTATAATTGCTAAATTATTGCTCTCGGTTCCGCCTGAAGTAAATACAATTTCTTTCCCAGAACATTTTAGATCATTAGCTATATTTTTTTTAGCTTTTTTTATTCTTCTCTCAGCAATTATCCCTAAATCATGTAAAGATGATGGATTTCCATAGGAAATATTTAAAAAATCATTCATCTCATTTTTTACTTTTTTTGAAGGCATCGTTGTCGCTGAATTGTCTAAATAAGCTTTCATTTTTCCTCCTTGCAAATCCTTCTCATTCTAGTATAATTATATCAGATAAAGGATGTGATTTAAATGCTCATTAAAGAAAATATAATTAGTACAAATTATGAAAAATATATACCTAAGCAACTAAAAAGCTTGTTCTCATCAGATTTTATTATATTAGATATTGAAACAACAGGTTTTAGTCGAGAAAAGGCTTCGGTTATACTTATCGGGTTACTCATTAAAAGTGAGAATCAATTGATTAGTAAACAGATTTTTTCTGAGTCACTTAAGGAAGAGGCCTCTATACTATTAGAATTAATTAACATTTTAGAATCTTTAAAGGACTACTTCTTTATAACCTACAATGGTCATAGTTTTGATTTGCCATTTATAAATTCTAAACTTAGGCAACATAACATAAATTATCAAATTAATCTAAATAACAATTTTGATTTATATCGTTTAATCAGAAAAAATAAAAACTTAATTAATCTTAAACGATATAATTTAAAAACTATCGAAAAATTTCTTGACATTAATCGCAGCGATACGATTTCTGGAAAAGAAAGCATTCAACTGTATTACGATTATTTGGCAACTGGTTCAGAAACTAAATTAGAAAAGATTTTACTTCACAACTATGAAGATATTAGATATTTAATACCTCTATTAAAAATATTGAAGTATTTTTCTTATAACCAAATCATGACTGTTTTTCCTAAAAAAATTGGAAACAATAGTTTTCTAGAAGAATGGACTATTCATAAAAATTTTCTAATTTTAGATATAACAAATATAGAAAAATCTCAAGTAAATTATTTTGATGAATTTTGCACTATCAAATCTACTCAAGATAAATTGACAATAAAAGTGGCCTTAAAAGAATTTCTAATTGACGATATAAATTACCATTTAATTAATCATAAAGTCTTTTACAAGAAAGATTTTGATCACTTAAACCCTAAAACTAAGAACAATTTGATCGTTTCAATTAAAAATGAAATTCAGTTTGATAAACTAATGAGTAATATTAAAAAAATTATAGAAAAATATAGCATAAAAAAAGTGTCTATGGATAATAAATCCTAGGCACTTTTATTTTTATTATTAATATGGTGGGCCTTCAGGGACTCGAACCCCAGACCTACCGGTTATGAGCCGGGCGCTCTAACCAACTGAGCTAAAGGCCCATAGTTAATAATGGCGGAAAAGGAGGGATTTGAACCCTCGCACCACGTGAATGGTCTACACCCTTTCCAAGGGCGCTTCTTCAGCCGCTTGAGTACTTTTCCACCTCTTCAATTAAATTAAATGGCGATTCGGAAGGGATTCGAACCCTCGACCTCCGGCGTGACAGGCCGGCGTTCTAACCAGCTGAACTACCGAACCGCATTTATGGTGGGAGTAGTAGGACTTGAACCTACGACATCCTGCTTGTAAGGCAGGCGCTCTCCCAACTGAGCTATACTCCCTAATTTTGGTGACCCCTATGGGAATCGAACCCATGTTACCGCCGTGAAAGGGCGGTGTCTTAACCGCTTGACCAAGGGGCCAGAATTAGTGTGTTAATTTGGGTGCGGAGACAGGATTTGAACCTGCGACCTCCGGGTTATGAGCCCGACGAGCTACCAGTTGCTCTACTCCGCGTTATTTTTTGGTGCTTTGGTGCCGGGGATCGGAATCGAACCGATACGGTAGTATAAGTACCGCAGGATTTTAAGTCCTGTGCGTCTGCCTGTTTCGCCACCCCGGCATGTTTTGGCTCCAAGGGTGGGGATCGAACCCACGGCCAATC
>DATFJG010000064.1:0-11960 GCA_035269305.1 Clostridia bacterium | reverse complement strand
TCATAGTGCTCCGTTAATTGCTCAAATAATCGTTTGACTAGTTTTAAATTTGGCATTGAAGTTTTTGGTAAAGTATCATTTTCTTTTACTAGTTTAAATAACATACTTGAGCTCATGGTCACACGATCTAAAAAGTCACTGCCATTAGCTGTGATTGTTAATGGAATCATGTGAATATTATACTTATCAATAATTTCTTTTGAAAGATCTGCTACTGTATCTGTTACCAATGCAATTTGACTATCCTTCTGCGCTCGCTCTTTGACTTGGAATGCCATATCGTCAACTTTATTTTCAATGATTCTATAGCCTAAGTTATAAATTTTTTCAGATAAACTATAAGGTTCATTGGTATGCACATGAACTTTTCCTTGTCCATCATTGAAAGCAATAATACCAGAATCTCCAATCGAATCGACAAAATTTCTTAGCTCTTTCTTTTGAAAATTTTCTCCTTCAAAGAATATCTCCGTACAGTATCTATAATTTGAAACATTGTTCCCATCTTCTTCTAAATAATCATCTATAAGTTCTACCCGGGTAACATTTTTCCGTTTAAGTATTACGCCATGAAGAAAGTACTCTACGATGCCTTCAATAAAATGATAGAATCCTTGGGCACCAGCATCTACTACTTCATTTTTCTTCAAAACCTCTAGTTCTTCTTTAGTAAGATTTAAAACATCTTCACTATGCTTAAGACTAAGACCAAGTATTTTTTTAAAATTATTTTCCTTATTGTAATGCTCATCTAAAAATGATGTCCATTGATCAATTATTGTTATAATTGTACCTTGTACTGGATTAGATATTGCATCTAAAACATAAGGTACTGCTTTTCTTAAAGAAGCAATAAACTCTTTTTCCGATATAAATTCTTTTGTTTTCGTTTGATGATAAAAACCATTAATGAATTGTGCAAATATAAACCCGGAATTGCCCCGTGCTCCCATTAGAGCGCCTTTACTCATACCACTGACAACGGTTTTTACACTGGTTTTATCTTCAACATGATCAACAATTGAGTTAACTGTTGTTGCCATGTTGATGCCTGTATCACCATCAGGTACAGGGAAAAAATTAATCTTATTAAGATTTTGAATATTTTTACTTATTTTTACTGCACCGTTTCCAAATGCGTAATATATATCTTGTCCACTTATTTTATTCATAAGATCACCTCTGGTTAAACTATTTAAATCCCATAAGAATACCTATGGGATTATTTCTACTTGTCATATTTTGTAAAATCTAATCGACTTATAATATAAAATAAGTCAGACATTCTGTTAACATATTTTTTCAAAAAAGGATTTACTTCAACTTCAGAAATTTCTTCAAAGGCAATGATTCTTCTTTCTGCTCTTCTAGTAACAGTTCTAAGAATATTAAATTGTCCATCTAAAACGCTACGGCCTGGAATTGTCCAATCATTAATTAGATCACTGTGCTCTTTGTAAAACTCAATTTTTTCTTCTAAAAACTCAACATCTTCTTTAGATATTCTACGTTTTAACTCTTTATCAACTGTAGCTAACTCAGATCCTACAACAAATAAAGTCTCTTCAATTTTATATAATATATCCTTTAGTTCTTGATTGTTTAAACTTGCTCTAAGTAATCCAATCCATGAATTTACTTCATCAATTGTACCATAAGACTCTACTCTTGCACTAGCTTTTGATACACGTTGACCACTATACAAGCTTGTTTTGCCTTTATCACCAGTTTTTGTCATTACTACATCGGGCATATATTCCTCCTTATTTATATAAGTTATTACATCTTCTAAAGAATTAATACCCAGTTAAATCACATTAACACATTTTTCTATAATTGATTTTCACTTTCAATTAAGAGTTGTTAAAACATAAATAAATAGCTTGTAAAAGTAAGTACTTTTTTTTATACTCAAAAGTAAGATAATTATTAATAACACAATGGAGGAATCAAATGAAAAAATTAATTATACTTGTCTCAATATTTCTATTATTACTTACCAGTTGTTCTACAGAAACAGACGTTTCGAATAACGAAATGATGGAACTAAACATTGGCGTCATGCCAGCTGTAGATACAGCACCAATCTTTCTTGCAAAAGAAAGAGGGTATTTTCAAGAACTAAACTTAGATCTAAATGTTGAAATATATACAAATGCTCAAAACCGTCAAAGTGCTTTACAAACAAATTCAATAGATGGCGCAATGACAGATCTAATTGCCGTTGCAACGAATGTAAACAATGGTTTTAATATCCAAGCAACAATGTTAACCGATGGCATGTTCGTTCTTTTATCTCAAAAAGACCAGGCAAATGAAAAAGAACTGTCTATTGGTATGATGGAGATTAGCGTCTCTAACTTTTTAGTTGATCACTGGCTGGATGATACTTATATTATTGATAAAGTTTATATCAATGCAATTCCTGCACGTCTAGAAGCGGTTTTAACTAATCAACTTGATATGGGGCTATTCCCTGAGCCAATCGCCTCTGTCGGTGAATTGAAAGGTTTAACGAAATTGTCTTATGAACCCATTGATGGGTTTAGTCCTGATGTAATGGTTTTTACTGATGAAGCAATAACAGAAAAATCAAAAGCAATTGAAGCCTTTCATGCTGGCTATAATAAAGCTATAGAAGATATTAACTCAGATGCTTCACTTGCTAGGCAGACAATCATTGATAATATTCCCAATGTATCAGCGGACTTGAAGGATGTCATTACTCTTCCAACCTATCATTCGGCGCGTTTACCTGACGATGAATATCTAAAAAAAATTATAGAGTGGACTAATTCTGTTTTAGATGAACCATTAACAATTAATAGTAAAGATTTAGTTGACCGGAGTTTTGTGGAATAAAAATGAGGTGTTTCAACCATGATCAACACAAATAATCTAACCATCAATTATGGGGATAATAATGGTATTTTTAACATAAATCTTAGGATAGAACACGGTGATATCTATGCAATCGTTGGCCATTCTGGTTGTGGAAAAACGACTCTACTCCATTGTCTTGCAGGGATATTAATGCCAGACAAAGGAAACGTCACAATTCATGATCACAATGAGCAAATAACTAATCCAGGATTAATCCAACAGAAGGATGCTCTATTTCCTTGGTTTAATGTTTTTGACAATATTGCACTAGGGCTAAATGGTTCAAAAAAGACCATTAGTAATAAAATTAGCACTATCCTAATGGCTTTAGATCTCATTAATTATAGAAACCATTACCCAGCCCAATTAAGTGGCGGCCAAAAACAAAGAGTTTCTATCGGTAGAACACTCATCTCTAATCCTGATGTGCTATTAATGGATGAACCAACAGCTTCTTTGGACGCCTTTACGAAGGAAGCTTTACAAGACTTATTACTTAAATTATATATTGAAAAACAACGAACAACATTGTTTGTTACCCATAGTATTGAAGAAGCCGTTTTTTTGGCTAATAAAATATTAATTATGGACAAAGGAAAAATAGTAAAAACTTATGATAATCCCCTTGAACATAATTTAAATTTACGTGGTTCTCCTGATTTCTATGATGTGGTTAAAGACATTCGTTTAATGATGGGAGGCTTATAAATGAATAATAAATATCTAAATAAATTTTATGGTCTTTTAATCATTACATTGCTGTGGTATCTGTTGAGTCTTTTTTTAGGCAATAATCTTATACCTTATCCTCATAATGTTTGGTTATATCTTTTGACAATAACAGTTAATGGCAATATAGTTCCCCATATAACTTATAGCCTTTTTAGATTGTTAAGTGCCATAGGCTTTTCACTCACTATAGGTGTCCCTATTGGCCTTCTAATTGGCTCAAGTACAAAAACTGACCAGTGGTTTTCACCAATCTTATATATTCTTTATCCGATTCCAAAAATAGCCTTTTTACCTGTTTTCATGGCGCTTTTTGGTTTAGGTGATTTTTCTAAAATAACATTATTGTTTTCAGTATTAATTTTTCAGATTATTTTAGCAACGAGAGATGGCGTCAAGCAAATACCTATAGAATTTCACCATGTCACACAAACCCTTGGTTTAAGTAAAAAAGATCAACTGCTAAAACTCTACTTACCCCATGCACTACCAAATATTTTAAGTGCATTACGTATTAGTATCGGTATCAGCATGGCCGTTTTATTCTTTGGAGAAAATTATGCCACTTCATACGGGATTGGTTACTTTATAATGAATAATTGGATTATGGTGAACTATAAAGGTATGTTTGCTGGAATCCTTGCCCTATCACTCATGGCCGCTTTTTTAATATATCTTATCGATGTTATTCAAGATAAAATTTGTCCATGGTTAACTTATGAAAAAAGAAATAAAATATAGAAAATATGATACAATAGTATTATAAATTAGAAGCAGATGATAAGGAGTAACTTATGAAAATTTCCTTTGGAAAATTATTTCTAGCCTTTACAATTATACCCTTTGTAGAATTATATATATTATTTCAATTAGCTGATCTAACTTCTCCATTAACAGCTTTAACAATCGTGATATTAACAGGTATTGTTGGTGCTTTTATTGCAAGAAGAGAGGGTTTATCTATCTTTAAACAAACCCAGAATCAATTGGCCCAAGGTAAACTACCAAAAGATACGTTAATTGAAGGCCTATGTGTTCTAATTGGTGGTATTCTTTTATTAACACCAGGAATCTTGACAGATTTATTTGGTTTTAGTTTATTGTTTCC
Organism: Clostridia bacterium; assembly: GCA_035269305.1. Taxonomy (GTDB): domain Bacteria; phylum Bacillota; class Clostridia; order Peptostreptococcales; family Acidaminobacteraceae; genus DATFJG01. Next base: position 7,240 of record DATFJG010000064.1, on the reverse strand, counting down.
ATTAACACGTATCATTTATCGTGAAACGATCAAAAAGCACTTTAAAACTAAAGTTCAATACCAAATGTATACTGGACAGAGGCAGTCACAGGAAAATAACTACAACCCAGAAGAAGAAATAATTGATATTGATTATAAAGATAAAGATGATCAGTAAGTAAAATAAGAAGGCTTTTATACAAAATAGAAGTCTTTTTTAATGACATCAAGAGAAAGGATATCTATGAATACTAAAAAATTATTTACGAATAAAGTCTCAGCTGGACTTCTCGCCTCACTTTGTGCAATTTTATGGGGCAGTGCCTTTCCTGCATTAAAAATCAGTTATAAAGCAATCAATATTTTACCCGAAGCAACCTTTGATAAAATATATTTTGCAGGTCTAAGATTTTTTATTGCTTCAATTTTACTTTTTATAATTTCTAAAATTTTACTTGATGAGTCCTTATTAATTAAAAAGAAAAATGTGAAGTTTATTCTTGGTCTAGGTTTATTACAAACTGCTATTATGTATTTTTTCTTTTATAACGGGTTGAGTTATACTTCTGGGATTAAATCTTCTATATTAATATCTTCAAATAACTTTTTTGTCGTGATACTTGCCCATTTTATCTATCATGACGACCGAATCAACTCAAATAAAGTACTTGGTTTAACCACAGGTTTTTTAGGGATTGTTTTAGTAAATCTAGGAAGTTTGCCTTTAGATTTATCCTTCAGCTTTAGAGGAGAAGGCTTTTTAATATTATCTGCTTTATCCGGGTCTTTTGGTAATTTGCTAGCAAAAAGATTAACAAAAGATATTCACCCTTTTAAAATTACTGCCTGGCAAATGTTCTTTGGTTCAACAACTTTACTAGTTATTGGAAAAATTGGTATGAAAGGGAGTCAACTAACCTTCAATCCACTGTCCATTACTTTATTAATCTATACTGCTTTCTTATCGGCAACTGCCTTTGCCCTTTGGTTTATGCTTCTCAAGTATAATAAAGCTGGTGAAATAACACTTTATAGATTTTTAATACCAATTTCTGGTTCGATTCTATCCATTATTTTCTTGCCAGAAGAAAATTTCTCAGTAAACATTTTATTGGGATTAATTTTAGTTTCTGGTGGTATTATACTAATTAACAAAAAACAAAAAAATATGACAAATGTTACTATTAATAAAAAAGTTGGTAATAAATAAGTCGTTCAAAATTTATTAAGGAGACCTTATGAATATAAACCGTTATACTTTTCAAGTGCATATTGCAGTATTATTGTTTGGCATGACAGGGATTTTTGGAAAACTTCTACCCTTACACCCATTAATAATCGTTCTTGGACGAGTCGTATTTTCTTTTATTTTTGTTGGTATATGGATGGGTTATAAAAATGAGACCTTTAAGTTATCAAATAAGAAGGATCTTAGAGATCTAATAATAATGGGTATTGTTTTAGCAGTCCACTGGACAACCTTTTTTTGGAGTATCCAGTTATCAAATGTTGCTATTGGATTATTAACTTTTTCTACATTCCCTATATTTGTAACTTTTTTTAGCGCATTAATATTTAAAACTAAAATCAATTCAAAAGAAGTTGTATATGCAATTTTAATTATCATTGGTATTTTAATCATTGTGCCATTAAAAGATATCTTTAGTGCCACTGTTCTTGGAGCAGTCGTTGGTACAATTTCTGGTGCCATTTATGCCATCTTCACAATTTACAATGAAATTTTATCAAAGAAAATGTCTAGTCGTTCTATTGCATTCTATGAACAGTTAAGCGCCAGTATATTTTTACTACCAAGTTTTTTTGTGATCCAACCAGTCTTTACAATCAGAGATATACTCCTGTTATTGCTTCTAGGAACGGTTTTCACTGGCATTGCACATACTTTGTTGCTTAATGGTTTAAAAGGCATATCAGCTTATTTTGCAAGTATCATTACTATGCTAGAACCGATCTACTCCATTATATTAGCGTATATTATTTTAGGAGAATCAATTAACTTGAGTGTTGTCATTGGTGGGAGTATTATTCTCTTTACCGTTTATCAAGTTTCTCTCCAGAGTAAAGGTAAAACAAGTTAAGTCTATATTACTTTGAAAGACAAATTTAATAATGAACTGTTACGCCAGATGATTATTCTGGCTTTTTTTAATGGATTGTCATTAAAATAAAGATTGATAACCCTTGTTAGTTTAAAATTACTTTGCCATTTTATGAATCGAATACTCTATCAATTGAAATAATTTTTTATAAAATTTTTTCGAGTTTTGACAAATAAAAAAGAGTAATAACCGTTCTTACTTAAACAATCATTACTCTTAATATGCTTTACTCTAAGGCTTTAATCCATGTCCTTCTGATTTAAAGTTTTGTCAAATATTTTCTTAGATTTTACAAAATTCACTGAAGGTAACAGTAAAAAAACAGACCTTATCCAAGGAAATTTCTAACAACCATTTATTGTTATAAAACTTAGTCATTGCTTTTGTATTAACTTGTTAATGACTTTGAGCTAGTTAAATACCTTAATCATTTAAATATCAAACAAATTATTCAATGCTTCAGATAAACTTGGATGAGTAAATATAGCATCTCTTAATTCTTGATACTTCATTTCTGCCTTCATAGCTATTTGGATTATTGCCATAATTTCTCCACCTTGGTATCCAAGTATAGCTGCTCCTAGAATCTTATGATTTTCTTTATTTATAACGACTTTCATAAAGCCCTCTGTCAAATCTTTTTCGATGGCTCGGCCTAGTTTTCTCATCTCTAGTTTCCCTATCATAATATCATAACCTTCTTCTTTGGCTTGAGCTTCTGTTATACCAACTCTTCCCAGTTGTGGCGCTGTATAAAGTGTAAATGGAACCAATCTGTCTTCAGTATTTCTTTTACCCGTTTCAAAAATATTATCAACTACTATTCTATAATCATCATGAGCAATATGGGTAAATTGTGGTCCACCTTTTACATCTCCTAATGCGTATATATTTTCTTCATTAGTTTTAAGCTTATTATCAACCTTAATATTGCCATTATCATCTAACTCTACTTGTGTATTTTTTAATTTTAAATCTTCAGTAACAGGAACTCTACCAGTAGCAAGCATTAAATGAGAACATTCTATTTTCTCTTCTTTTTCATCTCTTTGAATATAGATATTTGTTTTATTTCCATTCTTTTTAACGCGTTTCGTATTAGTATTTAATAAGATTTCTATGCCTTCGTCTTCTAATATTTCCTGAATTCTATTAGAGACATCCTTATCTTCATGGCTTATGATAGCGTCTTCAATCCCTATCATAGTGACTTTACTTCCAAATCTTTTAAACATTTGACCAAATTCAAGTGCAATATAGCCTGTACCAATTATAACGAGATGCTCTGGTAGTTCATCTAATGCCATTATAGAAGCCGAATCATAATACTCCACATTTTTAAGGCCGTCAATTGGTATGACATTTGTCTTTGAACCAGAGTTTATATAGACTCTATCAGCTTGTATTTTAACTTCCTTCCCATTATTTAAATTTACATTCACAGTGTTTTTATCAATAAAACTAGCTAATCCTTTATATAATTCTATATTTTCGCTACCATCGATTCCTTTTTCTATAGACGATCTAAATAGTTTTACAATGTCATTTTTCCTATCCATAACCTTTTTGAAATCTAATTCTACATTTTCTGTCATTACCCCTAGTTCTCCACTATTTTGAACTCTATGATATAAGGTTGAACTTGCGATGAGGGTTTTTGTAGGAGTACACCCAAAATTTATACATGATCCTCCGAGTTCATTTTTCTCTATCATAGCAACCCTTTGTCCTCTACCTGCTAAGTCAAACATAAGTGGATTCCCTGCTTGACCACTTCCTATAATTATTGCATCAAACTTTTCAATATCGTCCATTTTTCCTCCCTCTACTAATCTAATAGCCTAAATAGTATTCATTATAATCTGTTGATATTACTCCCTTAGTTAATCATTACCCTGCAATTAATGTATTAAACGAAATTACTTTAAAAATATAAGAAGGACCATCTTTTAATAATATCTTTTATTTTTGAAATAGAAGAACCTAGAAATTTCATTTTTTTGTCTTGCTTAAATATCTATAAATAAAATATATCCTTCCCTCAAATTCAGTGATTTTTAATTGACAAATTCATTAGTAATAATCTAGTGCGATACTACAACTAAAATTAATTAATCATCTTCCTGCTTCTTTATATTAGTATAATAAGTTAAAATTAATCATCTTTTCATCTATTCTATCCAGTTTTCTGAAATTCCGACCAATCTATTACTTTTTATTAAATTAGTAGCATTTTATACAAATAAAAAAAGAGAGTAATAATTGTTGATATATCAATAATTATTACTCTCTTATATATGGGGCGCTCTAAGGGATTCGAACCCTGACCTTCTGATTCCTAGTTTTGAACAGCACATTTTAAGGCTTTTCTTAACCTACCAAAGACGAGATATCACTGAATCTTTTTTATTTTTTGCGAACTTATGTTCATTGACTAGATTAAAATATAACCTATACTATTCCGGCGGAAAATCATTGTATTCAACATATTGATTCGTAGTTAAAAGAATTCAATTTATCACTTTACATACACTATAACAAATCCAGTCAAATACACATTTATTTTTTGTAATATTTTACAATATAACTATAGATCTCTTACCTTAGTTAATTCCGCCCCAATATCACCACAAAAATAAATGATAATCCTGAGTTCATTCTAAGATTAATTTAGATAATCAATATAGATCTCAATTCTTATATTATTTTAACCTTAAGCTAAAAATGGTACAAAAATCATACAATAATTCGTAAAATCCTAACTATCTTTTCTTTTATACCTGCTATAGCGAATATTTTATTTAGATGGCATCAGTCCAGTTTTCGAAGTTCATTTTTCTTGATATCAAAGACAAATGAACCTATTTTTTCTTCAATTTCATCATCATATTCTTCTCTTATATAAAACTCAAAATATAACTCTAATGTATTTTTTGACCATTCAACATTTTTGAAACTAGGAAATCCTTTATACCAGACCGATTCACTATTCTCATTTCTATTTACATATTTATCTGGAAGATAATTGATTAATTTGATCTTTTGTTTCGTTTCAGTATTAAAAATTTCTAAATAGTAATGAGGCTCTAAAGACTTATATATATAACTTATATAATTTGGATCATTCGAATATTTCACTGTTTCAGCAGATCCAACACCAGTCATTTCATCTACAAAATAATAATCCTTATTTTGTAGATCATACACTGATAATATTGAACCCAGTGAAGCACCAGAAGTAGGATAATCCATAGAAATATTAATTTTTTTTGAATTACTATCTAGAATAAACTTGATATGCCTTAATATATAGGTATCTGGAACACTAACATCTAAAGATGCCTTATTTAATTTCTCGTAAAAATTTTGTAAATTAATTTCTGAATTATCATCAAATACAAAATTTATTTTTGAATATAATTCTTTATACTTTAAAATTTCATCATTATATGGTCCTTCATAAAGAGTGCCTTCATAATTTACTACTGTCTTTTGAATTTTATTTTCAATAACATAAATGTTAATATATTCTACAGGATCAACTACTATTTTTTTATATAATTCTTGATATCCTTGAAAAATTCCATCTGGTTTATCAAAATGCGTAATAATTATTTCATCATTTACTTTCTTAAGTCGAAGTTCTTTATTAAATATATCATAATTATTAAGATCATATTTAAAACAACTATTAAAGGTCGCATTAACAAGGGGTAATCTATCTTTTAATTTATTACTTATTTCATCAACTGAAACCACTGGAATAATCTGAGGAGTTTTTAAAGTTGAATTAATAATCAACTGATTATCGTTAATTATGATATCTTTAATCTGAATATCTTCATAAAACTCTGTTCTTAGCTTAGTACCATCATTCCGTTGGGGTCTCAATATAATATAGTATTCTTCATTTGAAAATGCATTTTCTAATTCTTCGGTCTTTTCATACTCCCACATTTTAAAATATGCAATATCAATAGAACTAAAGTAAGTCCTATAAGCAGAATTTAAAATTTCCAATATTTCATCTTGTGAAATACCTAAATAAAACTGTTGCTCTTTTTTTTCATAAGTCGCTGTTAAATTCAAATTTTCACTAATAGTTATCATCTTACCATCTTTTTCAGTAAAAACATTACCGCTTTCATCAACCCAATGTAAGAAATTATATCCGAATAATTTTTCTGCACGAATAAATTGCTTGTCACCTTTCATGTATTTTCCTTCTCCAAATACTTCACCTTTATCAATATTTTTATCTAATGTTATATTGAATATTATTGGTTCAAACTTAGCGATAACCTTAGTATTGGAATCAATGGAAAGTTCAAATATTTCTTGGTCACTTATCAATTCATCATTAGTATCAAACCAGCCAATAAATTTATGGTTATCATTAGGAGTGGCAGACAAAGTAACTTTTTTATTAATCAAATACTCTCCTTCTCCTTTAACAAATCCCGTATCCTTATTATTGTTTTCAATTTCTAAGTTGAATTTTTTCTTTTTAAATCTTGCAACTAAATTTTCATCTTTCTGTATCTTAAACTCATAATTATTATCTTCATCAATAAAATATCCCTGATCTTCCCAACCTATAAAATCATATTCTTCATAAGGAATAGCTTTTAACTTAACTTCTTCATATGATTCATAAACACCTGATCCTTCTATTTCTCCAGCATTTTCTGGTATTATATTAACTGAAACACTATATTCATTAGTACAACCTGTTAATAATAGTAAAAGTAATATCGATGCTAATAAAAATTTTTTTAAATACAATTCTAACTCCTCCATTTATTGTCTTTTCTTAATACTAACATTTAAGTCAGATTTTTTCAATAATTATAAAGTTGATTGTTCAAATGTTTATTTATGATTATTTTGCTACTCTAAGCAATTAATATTAACTACTTCAATCAGCTCTATATTTTTATCCATTCAATCAATGACAGGTTCGCCAGAAATTACGCCAGAATGATATTTTGGCGTTTTTTTATTAAATTATATCAAGTAAAAATAGAGTAACAACCGTTGTCATTTCAACAATTACTACTCTTTATGTATGGCGCGCTCTAAGGGATTCGAACCCCTGACCTTCTGATTCGTAGTCAGACACTCTATCCAACTGAGCTAAG